>JAYTYL010000076.1:0-6563 GCA_043742405.1 bacterium | reverse complement strand
AACTAAAGACTTAATTAGCTTTGAAGTTTCTGGCATAAATGGGTCCAAAAGGTTGCCAATTGTGTAAACTTTTTTACGCAATATTTCAAGCATTTCTTTACCCTTCGCCTCGTCAACTTTTATAACTTTAAATGGCTCTTCTTTTTGCATATATAAATCTGCCTCGGTTATTAATTTAAAAACTTCTTCAAACGCAGTTTTTGCATCAAAATTTTCAAAGCTATTTACATAATTTGCTGGAAATACTTCTTGCTCATATTTTTCTTCTATAGATAAATATTTTGTTGAGAGTTTCATTATTCTATTTACCAAATTACCAATGCCATTAGCCAGATCAGCATTGTAGAGCTCTTTTAATCTCTCCCAAGTAAAATCTCCATCTTCAAATGGACTTACATTTTTCAAAAAATAATATCGGAAAACTTCTGGGGCAAAACTTTCTCCAAGCAAACTTGTTTCTTTTCCAAAAGTCTCATAGATATTCAACACTTCGGCCGGGTCTAGCACGTTCCCTATAGTTTTACTCATTTTCTTCCCGGAGACAGTTATGAATCCGTGGGCCAAAACTTTTTTTGGAAGTGGTAGACCAGCTCCCAAAAGCATTGCCGGCCAATAAAGTAAATGGAAGCGTGTAATGTCTTTCCCTATCACATGCACCGTCTCTCCGTTCTCCCAATAATTTTTAAAAATATCATTTTCGTTTGGAAATCCAAGACCAGTAATATAATTTATAAGTGCATCACACCAAACATAAATTACTTGCGACTCATCTCCTGGCACTGGTATACCCCATTGTTTCAAAAGTTTTGATGGCCTAGAAAAACTTATGTCTTGTATTTCCTGATCCAAAAAAGCCAGCAATTCATTTTTCCTATGTTCGGGGTAGATTTTTATTTCATCTTCTTCTAAAATTTTTTGTAGCTTTTCTTTAAAAGCACTCAATTTAAAAAAATAATTTTCCTCAGAAATGACCTCGGGTACCGTCATGTGGTCCAAACATTCGCCTTTTTCAGTCAAATCTTTTTCTGTTTTAAAAGACTCGCAGCCCACACAATATTTCCCAGTATAAGTTTTTTTATAAATATTACCTGTAGCAACTAGTCTATTCCAAATTTCTATAGAGGCCTCTTTGTGTGCAAGACTTGTGGTGCGAATAAATAAATCGTTAGAGATATTTGTTCTTTTGTTCATACTTAAGAATTCACTAGCCGCCCAGTCGACTAGCTCCTGAGTAGTTTTACCTAACTCCTCGGCCTTTTTAGTATTTTTTTGGGCATTTTCGTCCATTCCCATACAAAACAAAGTATTTCGACCTATTAATCTGTTGTATCTGGCAATACTGTCCGTCAGTACATATTCATAGATATGACCCAAATGGGGTTTGCCATTAGAATACGGAATTGCCGAAGTGATATAAAAATTTTTCATCCGTTTATATTACCACTATGAAGCGATTTCTTCAAGTTGTTTTCTTTTGGAGTGTTCTATGTCAGAGACAAATTCCATTATTACAGCTGCGACAGGAACTGCAAGCAGAACTCCCCAAAAACCGGCTACAATGCCACCTGCGACAAGTGCGATGATTACAATTACAGATGGGATCCCAACAACCCTATTTACAATAATTGGCGAGAGGACATGATTCTCAATTTGCACCATTACAAGAAAAAAGACACCGACTAGGATAGCTTGGGACGTCCCGATTGAAACCAGCGCAAACAAAAATGTAGCAATGCCAGCCACAATCATTCCAACCATTGGTACAACTTCACCAACTGCTGCAAGAAGAGCAAAAGAAAAAGCATTTTCAAGACCAAAAATCTTTAGTCCAATAAAAATTGAAAGTCCCATCATAAGTGCTAAAATAATTTGCCCTTTTGCCCAAGCAACGATTTTTTTTTGAGACCTTTCCCAAAGATTGATAATGTAATTTTCATTCTTAGTGGGTGAAATTATTCTTAAAAATCTCTCTACTCCCTTTTCCTGAACTGCCAAATAAAAAGTTAGGACAAAGGATATAACTATTTGAAACACAAAATAAGAGACAGCAGAAAAAGTAGAGCCAACAGCACTTGAACCTGCGGTAATAAGACCAGTCGCAAATTTTTGAATATCTTCTAGTTGCCAATCTTTTACAACATCACTCACTAGTGCTTTGTTGCCAGTATAGTCTGATATGAAATTTATTGCATCTCTTTGAAAGACGTAGAAACTCTTTGCGAAAGTAGCAAACTCAGAGTACACAAGCGGTACCAAAAATACAAACACACTAGTTAGTACACCTATCATCGCAATTAAAACCAAGAGAACCGAGATACTTCTCGGGATGTAGATCTTTCTTAAGATAGTCGCTATGGGTGAGATTATCGAAGCGAGTACTACAGCAACTAAAATAGAAATGAGAATGTCACGCAAAGTCCATATCAAAAATATACATGCAACTACTACGAAAAAACGAACAAAAGAGTCGGTAGTTATTTTATAATTAAATGTTTCTGCCATATTTTTTATTATACTATATATTTCTATAAATAACTTTTAATTTCTTCTATCTGTATTCGGTTTTGTCCACCAGTATCTCTGTCGCGAATTGTGACAGTACCATTCTCCAATGTTTCGAAGTCTACAGTTATACAATATGGCGTGCCAATTTCATCTTGCCTTCGGTAGCGTTTGCCCACAGTTCCCGTCTCGTCATACTCTATTTTTGCAACTGATTTAAGGTTTCTATAGATAGACTGCGCTTTGTTTACAATTTCTGGCTTGTTTTTTACAAGTGGAAGTATTGCTAATTTTACTGGTGCCAAGTTTTTTGGAAATCTTATAACTACCCTCTCTCCTTCTTCTCCTTCTTTTGCACCCAAATTGTCCTTATCCAAAAATTCTGCAATCACAGCCAAAAAAGTCCTGTCTACACCAACAGAAGTCTCTACAATATGTGGAACTACTTTTTCTCCTGTGCCACCATCTACGTAGATTAGCTCTTGTCCTGAACCTTTAATATGTGCTGATAGATCATAATTTCCACGTGCGTGAATTCCTTCCAACTCTTTAAAACCAAAGGGATAATTATACTCAATATCAAAAGCAGCTTTCGCATAAAAAACCAAATTTTCATGTTGTTTGAAACGCAAATTTTTAGGACTAAATTTTAAAACATCTGTATAATACTCCATTCTTTTAGCTTTCCATATTTCATAATTTTCCATTTCTGTATCTGGGTGTACAAAATATTGCATTTCCATTTGTTCAAACTCTCTTCTTCTGAAAATATATTGTCGCGGTGATATTTCATTGCGAAATGCTTTTCCTACTTGGGCAATTCCAAATGGTAACTTTACACGCGTAGATTGTAAAACGTTTTTAAAATTTAGATAAATTCCCTGGCAAGTTTCTCCTCTTAAATACGTAGGATTATCCGTCCAATTGCCGGCAAAATTTCCAAGATTACTTTTTACAAGTAAATTAAATTTACGAACTTCTGTGAAGTTATTTTTTCCACATTTAGGGCATTTTATTTTTTTTATATTTTCCTCCCATATTTTATTTATCTCAACGTCTGTCATTTTTTCATCTGCAAAAGCACCTACCTCTTCTAGTAAATGGTCAGCCCTGCTGCGAGTATTGCAGTCTTTGCACTCAACTAGTGGGTCGGAAAAACCACCGACGTGTCCAGACGCTACCCAAACTTCTGGCCGAGTAAAAATAGCAGAGTCTAGTGAGACAATATTATCTTCCATCTCTACCATATGTTTTTTCCATAAATTTCTGATATTGTCTGCGAGCAAACTTCCATAAGGACCATAGTCATAAAGCCCAGCAAAGCCACCATAAATTTCCGATGATTCAAAAACAAATCCTTTTCTTTTACAAAAAGAGACAATATCTTCTAAGCTAGCTTTGTATTTTTCCATTTACTTATCTTAACATTTTTAAAACTATTCTTCAACCGACTCGTAACCTCTGTTTTGCACATATTTTGGGTCAGCAGAGATATTTATTGTTGCATCTGGTGCTTGGACTGAATAATTTGATTTGTCTGTCAAAATACCTTCAAAATGAGCGTTGTTAGTGAGCGCAGGAACAGTGCGGGCTTGGTCTGGACTAGGTAAAATTGAAACTTGTATTGCGGAATCTTTTCTATTTATTCCCAAAATAGTTGAGGTGGCCTTTCCGAGGCTACCAATGTTCCAAGTTACAGTTCTTTCCGACCTGCTGTAGGTAATAGTATTATCTAAACCTCTTACAAAATCTACATAACTCGGAAGTGGTACAATAAGTTTTCCATTTGTAAAACCACTATTTGTGTCTACATCCATCAATATTGTATAAGTCGTCCTTTGTCCGACTTTTGCTGGCATAGGTCCAGTATTTTTAAATGGGCCGGAAAAGAAATTTGAGGCTAGTTCTACAGAAGAGTATTCTTGCGGGGTTAGAGTTGTGGTTAGGCGCTGAATTGATGGTTTTCCATCGGAGTCCTCGGTATTGGAAGTAAAAGTAGTGCTTATAAATAGATTTCTACCTGAGACATTTTGTATTTGATTCAATTCGTTAAATTGAATCGCAAATTCTACCCTGTCACCAGGAGCAATTTCTTTCAAAGAAACATTGGTCGTTCCGTCAGAACTAGCGGTTTTATTATTAGAATCGTAGTTGGCACCGTCTACAGAAACCGCTCCCGACTTTAATAAACCTCCAGAAAAATTAAAAACTATGCTCGCATCTTTAACCTTAACTCTTCCTTGGTTTTCTACCACAACTTTTAACTTTGGTTGTTTAGAAGTGAATGTTATCTTATCTTCACTATCACTCTTTACACCATCTGCAACTATAAAAACTTTTACTGGACTTTTGCTTAGAGAAATACCGTAAGTACCTTGGGTAAAATATTTTGTATCATCTCCACTTCCGTCGCCACTACCAGCTTTAGCGTTTATTGTAAATTGTTCGCCTATCTCAGGAGTGTTCTGGAAGCTACCTGTGAAGGTAAATGTTTTTTGTTCACCTTCATTTATGGGCCCGAGTGAAAATATTCCCTTTCCTATTTCAGGATAACTAGTTTTCAATATTTTCATTTGCTTTGGAATATTTAAATTCAAGATAAGTGCAGGTATGACTTTAGAAATTCCTCGAACAGAAATTGTATATTCTCCGTCTTGAGCAATGGATAAATTTTTTGGACCAGCGATAGTCATGCTAACTGGCGAAGTCGTAATCAGCACATTCTGGGTTAAAACTTTTTGAAAAACAGACTCTGACTGATGTACTTTGTAAAAGAGAGTAGCAATGACTTGCTTACTTTCACCTTCTAACCCAGCCAAATTTAAACTTATATTTTTATAGACTTTGTCTCCAGATTCCACATTTCCAATATCGATTTGTGCTATATTTTTAGGTGGTTTTTGTGGATCTTCGACTGTTTGTATAGAAACATACGCTTGTTCAAACAGAGTTCTATTTGTATTGGCAATAATAATCTGTCCAGATAAATCTTTACCTGAAGAAGTAAAAGTTGGTATATCTAAAGTAATTTGAATTTTGTCTTGTCTCACTGCATAGCCACCACTTATAAATGAAAAATAGGCATAGGAAAGTGCTCCGATTAAAAGTACAAAAGAAAGCGTAAACATACCCATAGCTACAATCGAAAATAATCTTCTTGCCTGACCTCCTGCAACCGCATTTTCTTTATCTTTTCTTTCATGCCATTTTGGACTCCAAATATATTTTGCTTTGTCTAGAGTTATTACTTTTTTACTTACTTCATTAAAAGGTTTACGGCCACGCTCATAAACACTTCTATCCGCTTTGTTTAGGGCATTCTCTCCAGTGTCAAAGTTAATCTCACTGTTTCCAACATTATTATAACGCATGACTTTCTGATTTCCTTTTATTCCTTCCATATATGACCCTGAGTATAACCCATTTCTTTAAAGTTGGGTACTTTTGATCGCCTTATTTATCTCCTCAACCAACTCTTTTTTAATCTCAAAGACTGTGTTTAAATTAGTTTCTTCAAAACTATCATATTTTCCCAACTCCCAATACCCCAAACTTACTAAAATTTTTAACAACCAAATAATTTCTAAGACTTCAAAATCTTGCAGTGCTTTCTCTCTTAATTTCTTAAAACCCAAAATCACATTTTCATACAAACTCTCATTTGGTGTTTGTCCAACTACAGTCCTTAAAACAAAGTTAAGAATATTGGAAACTACTTTTCTCTGTTCAATACTTAAATCCGAAATCAAGTTTTCTTGAATCTGTATGCCAGTGAGTCTATTTACTTCTCTACCTTCAACAAAATCAAAATTGCAGATAGTGAGAGGTACAATACTTCCTCTCATTTTTGATTTTACTTCTCTAACACCAATTGCTATTGCAACGAGTATTCCTAGTTCTTTTGTCAAAAAGTACAAAATCTTTCCAGATTCTCCATAGTCTTTGGTGTCTAAAAGAATTCCGATCTGCGAATGTATGTCATGGCCCATAAGATTCTAAACAAAAATTTTAAATTCATTACCGAAAGAAATACTTTTTACCCCACACACTTTTTGTAGAGT
>JAYTYL010000075.1:0-3607 GCA_043742405.1 bacterium | reverse complement strand
TTTTTTGACAAAATTGTGATAGAATGTTTTAAATATATGGAATTTATAAGTAAAGAAAAAAAGTTAGAATTAGAAAAAGAATTGGAGTATTTTAAGACTGAAAAGAGAAAAGAATTGGCAGAAAACCTCGCTAGAGCAAGGGGTTTGGGAGATTTGTCTGAAAATGCCGAGTACCATGCCGCACGCGAAGAGCAAGGTTTTGCAGAGGACAGAGTTCGCCAAATTGAGCATGTTTTAAAAAATGCCAAAGTTGTTACTAGTACTAAAAATACTGGTGTGGTACAGGTTGGATCTATTGTAGAAATAAAAAAGAAGGGAGAGAAAATTACAAAAAAAATAGAGATTGTTGGAGGAGAGGAAAGTGACATGTTGTCTGGAAAAGTCTCTTATAAATCTCCACTCGGAGAGGTTTTGATGGGAGAGAAAGTAGATTCACAAGTCACAGTAACTACCCCTAAGGGAGAAATTGTTTACAAGATTATTTCAGTTTCTTAAGATTACATTTTTTAATGTTTGATTTTGTTTTCCTCTAAATATTTTTGAATATGACGCTTTGCAATATTTGTTTTTACATAATCTAGCCACTTGGCTGTGGGCTTCGCATTTTTAGATGTAACGATCTCTATCGTATCACCACGTTTGAGTTTTGTATCTATACTTTCCATTTTTCCATTTATTTTGGCGTGCGACATTTTCTCGCCGATTTTTGAGTGAATGGTAAAAGCAAAGTCTATCGGTGTAGACCCTTCAGGTAAATCTACAACATCTCCGTTGGGTGTAAAGACGAAAACTCTTTTAGAAAAAAAGTCTGTTTTTAGTGTATGTAAAAATTCATTACTCTCAGAAATATTTTTTTGCAATTCTAGCAAATCTCTCGTCCAGGAAGTTTTCTTTTGGATAGTTTCTTTGGATATGTTTTTACCTATTTCTTTGTAGTGCAAGTGCGAGGCAATTCCAAATTCAGCTTCCTGGTGCATTTCTTTGGTGCGGATTTGTATCTCGGCAGTGTTACCATCTTTGGTGAAAACAGTCGTGTGAAGTGACTTGTAACCATTTGGCTTTGGCACTGCAATATAGTCTTTGAACCTAGACACAATAGGTTTGAATTCACTATGAATTATACCAAGGACTTTGTAACAATCAGAAAGATTGTTTACGATAATGCGGAGTGCTATTATGTCGTGGATTTTAGAAATATCCATTTCATGAAGTTTTAATTTTAAAAATGTAGAGTAGATATGTTTTATTCTAGAGTCCACTCTCACTACTTTTATGTTTTCCATTTCCAGAGATTCTCTGATTGAGCTTTCAACTTCTTCTATCTTTTTTTCGATATCTTTGGCTTGAGTATCGAGAATCTTCTTTATTTTTTTGTATTCTTCCGGATGGGCATATGGGAAGGCCTTGTCTTCCAGTTCGGCTTTCAGTGCTCCCATTCCCAGTCTGTCTGCGAGCCGCGCATGGATTTCTAGACTCTCGAGAGCTATCCTTTTTTGTTTATCTTTGCGTACAAATTCTAATGTTTCTAAGTTATGCAGCCGGTCTGCGAGTTTAATAATTACCACTCTAATATCTTCGGCCATTGCTACGAAAAACTTTCGTAGACTCTCAACATGTCTTTCTACACCAGAATATTTTAATTTTCCAAGCTTAGAAACACCTTTAACTAAAAATAAAATATCGTCATTAAAGTTTTCTTGGATTTCTTTTTCAGTTGTTTCCGTGTCTTCTATTGTGTCGTGTAAAATTCCTGCAACTATTGTGTCTGTGTCCATGCCAAGTTTACTTAAATTTTTGGCTGTTTCGATGACGTGATTTACGTACGGCTCGCCAGTGTTTCTTTTTTGGCCAAAGTGTTTTTGGACAGCAAAAATAACACCCTTTTCGATAAGAATTTTATCTTCATTTGTCCAATCGGTTCTGGTTTCCAGAATATGTTGTGCAGTTAGAGTATTGAATTCTGACATATTCCTATTTTAGCACGAAGTATGAAAAGAAAAAACACCCATTTTTTTTAAAGCTTATCGGGCCTATGGTTTGCACATTTTCTGTCACTACATCGCTCGGGAATAGTTTTGGTTCCTTCCATCATTAAAGCTCCACACATTGAGCAAAGCCGACCTGTAGGTTTTGTTTTTATAGCGTTTTTACAGTCAGGGTAGTTGCTGCAAGAATAAAATATTCCAAATCGACCTCGCTTTTCTAGCATAAAACCATTTTTACAAGTTGGACAATCAACGCTGTCAGGTTTACGCAGAGTCTCAACATCTGGCTTTTCAATAAATTTGCATTTTGGGTAACCGCTACAAGCCACAAATTTTCCATTTTTTCCTTCGCGCTCTATTAAATTATTTTTGTTACAGCTAGGACAAACTTTTCCCAAATCTTTGGGCCCTTCCATTTCTTTTCCTTCCAGTGTCAGTGCTCCCAAACAATCTGGAAAATCCGAACAAGAATAAAACTTTCCATTACGCGCAAGTTTTATCACCATATTTTTAGCACATTTTGGACATAGGATATCGTGTGGTGCTTCACCTAAATTGGTAGCTTTGTCACCTTTTTCTTTTTCCTTAACTAGCTTTAAGAATGGCCCATAAAAATCTTTCAAAGTTTTTAGATAAGTTTTTTTACCATCTGCAATATCGTCTAAATTGTTTTCCATTTCAGCTGTGAAAGTATCAGAGATGTATTCGGCAAAATTCTGCTCCAAAAACTCTGAAACAACCATACCAGTATCTGTTGGCTTTAATGCTTTATTTTCTAAAGTTACATATTCTCTGGCTTCTATAGTTGAAATAATAGAAGCATAAGTTGACGGTCTTCCAATTCCTCTTTTCTCCAACTCTTTAATTAGACCTGCCTCAGAGAAACGGTTTGGAGGCTGAGTCTCCTTGTCAATAATTTCTAGTTTTTCCAATTCACATCTATCACCAAGAGAAAGATTGGGAAGTATGACATCTTCACCACTGCCATCTGGGTCTACTTTTAGCCAGCCGTCAAACGTAATCCTCTGTCCATCTAAAGAAAGTCGGTAAGAAAGTTTGTCACTACCGATTTCGATATGAGTCCTCTCTACTTTTGAGTCTGTCATTTGGCTTGCTACTGTGCGGGTCCAAATTAGTTGGTAAAGTCTACTCTCGTCGTTCCCGATTTTAACACTTAGGTTTTTTATATCCGTTGGGCGGACAGCTTCATGGGCTTCCTGAGCATTTTTATTCTTTGTTTTATAGACTCTACTTTCTGTATAATTTTTTCCGTACTTACTTTCGACAAATTCTAAAATATTTTTTTGAGCTCCTAGAGATATTGTCGTGCTGTCTGTACGCATGTAAGTAATGAGCCCAGCTTCGTAAAGTTTTTGGGCAGCACGCATGGTTCTACTCGGAGCCATGCCTAGTCTCGACGATGCGGTTTGTTGTAATGTAGAGGTTGTAAAGGGCGCGCGCGGAGCGCGCGCCACCACGCTCACTTTCTTATCTCGTATCAAAAAATCAGAATCCAGAGAACTTGCAACCTCCTTAGTTAGATCTTCTTTTCTAATATCAAAAATATCTTTACTAGTTGCTAGTAATTTATTTTTCTTTTCGTGCGAAAATTTTCCTTCCAA
>JAYTYL010000074.1:0-9213 GCA_043742405.1 bacterium | reverse complement strand
TTTTTACTATCTTTATTTGCAGTATTTTTAGTAGGAACTACATCTTCAGTCTTAACTCCAGGCAAATATATTTCATCTCCCATGGCCAAATCTTCACTTCTTATGAAACCATTAAAAACGGAGATGTCATCGGGATCTATTTTATACCTTGAGGCAATCTTTTCCAGAGTGTCACCTTTTTTGATCTTATATGCCGAGACATTAATTTGTGGAATTTCCAAAACCGCCCCAACTTTTATTATTTTGTCTTTGTTGGTATCACGAATTGTATTTGGGGAAATATTAAAATACTTGGCGATCAGCTCTATCGTGTCACCATCTTGTACCGTATAGATAGTTTTATCGGTCGTATTTTCCGATGCCACTATTATTTCTTCTCCTGTTGCTAAAGACTTGCCTGCTTCTAAAGAGTTTGCAGAATCAGAGAGCATGCTCTGAGTCTGCGAATTTTGCAGAGTTTCCACAAGCGCTTTGTCTGGCTCTAAAAATTTCAAATTTTGAACTGTTTCTTTTCTTTCATAATCTTTATTAGTACTTGTGCTTTGTGAACCAGAGGTAAATAAGTTTAAAAAAGTATCTTTGAAAGAGAAAGCTGAGGCTTTGTTTGCAAAAAAGCAAAAAATAAAGGTGAATACAAAAATACTATAATTGGAGATTTTGCTTAATTTTTGCATTTGTTACATGTATATTACCAAATAAATTGAAACTTATCAACAATGCTTTTTCACATTTTTGTATTTACAATTTGTTATAATAGAGTAAACTACATATAATATGGCTTCAATAGTAAGTAATTTTTTAGGATTAAAAGATTCTCAAAATATAAACACAACACCTGAAAAAGTAGGGCAGGTTGGCGACATGCTTGCGAAAATTAGAGAAGAAATTTCTGCAAGAAAAAAAGTAGAGGAGGAGAGGAGAGCAAATAGACCTGTAGCTGTGAAAAAAATTCCTGAGGGGAATCCTGTCGATTTAGCAGCTACTGCAATATCAGAAGAAAGAATTTTTATTCCAGAAAACCTGGAAATCCAACCTGAAGACCCTAAACTAAGATTGGGTCAAGTTATGACATCTGAAGATACGCGAGTATCTTTTGATTTTTTACAAAATTTCTTCTCCGATGTTTCTGAATTTTTAAGATTGAAAGAAAAGTATGACGAGGTAAAAAGTAGAACTCCCGAAGGCAGAACACAGGTTGAACAAGAAAAAGCTGAGATAGAAAAAGGAGATATAGATGAAGTACTTACTGAAGAAGCCATTAATAAACTTCTTGAAAGAGGCGGTGGGGAAAAAAGTAAAGAAATTTTAACAAAAATTTCTGCCATGTTCACAAAAGATTATCGCAAGAGTATAGAGGAAGACAAAAGAGAAGTTGAGGATAGAATATCTGAACTAGAAACTGGCCACTCGGAAGAACTTGCGGAGTTAGTTTTAAAAATGGAAAAATACCAGCAACTAGCAGGCCCGAAAGTTATAGAAAATATTTCTGGTTTGATGGAAATATTTCACGCAACAAGATCTTCAACTACTGGACTTGCAGAAAGATTAAGACTTAGCCACGAAAAATCTATGCATCTAGTAGACGAAACTGCCGGTAACAATTTTCCTCAAGACACATTATTATTTTTAAGTAATTTGGGACAGGAAAAAGCTGGTAAGATTTTGTTAGATATATTAATATCTAGATTTAGAAAAATATAAATTTATGCAAGATAACAATAATACACAATTTAATATCGACGAAAAAATCAAAGACATTCTTGGAAAAAAGAATTTTGGAACTAACGATCCAAAAATGCGCGAATACATTGCAGCACAACTTGGTGAACAAGCAGTGGAGAGGGCTATTTTGGACATAGTTCAACACTTGGGTGAGGACAAGTTCACAGCTTTTATAGAGTTCATAAGAAAAGGAGCTTCGAGAAATTCTTTATACATTTATCTGACTTCACTTTACCCAGAAGCGGAGAATTTGATAATTGACAAATTGAACGAGGTCTTGAAAGAATTTGAGGAAGAACTGTAAAATTTTTAGAATTTAAACTTGCATGCTAGACTACATGAAAATGTAAGAGAACACTTATGCAAAGCTTAAACGAGAGACAACTGGAGGCAGTAAAGTATACAGAAGGTCCACTTTTGATATTAGCAGGGGCGGGAGCGGGGAAGACCAAAACTATTGTAGAGAGAATAATTTATATAATCAAAGAGAAAAATATTGACCCGAGAGAAATATTGGCGATAACTTTTACCAACAAAGCTTCTAAGGAAATGCGTGAGCGAATAATAGGTAGAATGAGAGAAGAGGGAATGATAGAGAACTACGAAAATTATGTAACAACCACTGTACAAACACCAATGATAAAAACTTTTCATAGCCTGGGAATGTATATTCTACAAGAAGAATACATAACTGCAAGTGTAACTAAAAGACTCACAATTTATGATGAGGGAGATAGTGTAGCTATAGTAAAAAATATTTGTGAGCGCGAGGGAATAGACACTAAAATGCACGAACCAAGAAGGATAAAAGGTACTATTTCCAGACTTAAAAGTGACCTAATCGATCCAAATGAATATAGAACTAACGCCTTTTCTCCATTGCAAAAGGTTGTAGCTAGGGTGTGGCCACAGTATGAAACTGAACTTAACAAAAAAAAAGTTGTAGATTTTGACGACCTGATAGTCAAAACTTTAAAACTTTTACAGGATAATAAAGACGTGCGAGAAAAATACCAAAACAAATGGAAATATTTGCACATCGACGAGTACCAAGATACCAATAATTCGCAATATTTACTTTGTAAACTTTTAGCTGAAAAACACCAAAATATTTGTGCGGTGGGGGACGTAGACCAAAATATTTATTCTTGGCGAGGAGCAAATTTGAAAAATTTGCTGCGCTTTGAAGAAGATTTTAGTATGAACGAACGAGAGGCAAAAATAATTCTTTTAGAGCAAAATTATAGAAGTACAAAAAATATTATTTCGGCAGCGAATGAAATAATTAAGAAAAATAAAATTCGCAAAGAGAAAAACTTATTCACAGAAAACGCAGAGGGTGAAGTTATAACTATTTACACCGGCTACGATGACAGGCAAGAGGCAAAGTACATTGCAACCAAAGTCAAAGGTTTGGTCGAAGAGGGAAAAAACCCAAATGAGATTTGCATTTTGTACAGAACCAATTTTCAATCACGAGTTTTGGAACAAGCCATGCTCGCCGAAAATGTAAAATACCACATGCTAGGCACAAGGTTTTTTGATAGAAAAGAAGTCAAAGATGTGATGAGTTATTTGAAACTGGCAATGAATAAAGATAGTGTTGAAGATCTGAAAAGAGCTCTTTCAAACCCGAGCAGAGGTTTTGGAAAAGTTGCAATGCTAAAAATTTTAAACAATGATGTCGCCGAGCTCGCACAACCACTACAACTAAAATTGGAAAAGTTTAATAAATTTATAGAGGAGCTCGGAGAAATGGCAGACGGACAAATGGCAAAATTTCCCTCTGAAATAATTCTGAAAATAATCAAAGAGTCGGGGATAGAAGAAAATTTGAAAGAAAAAGCTGGGGAAGAAGAAGTGGAGAAACTTGGAAATATTTACGAACTTTTGACTCTAGCTACCGAGTATGACAATTTACCCATTGAAGTTTCGATGGACAAATTTTTAGAAGAATCATCACTGGTTTCCGACCAAGACACCGACACAAGTGAGGAAAATAAAATAAAAATGATGACGATTCATGCTTCCAAAGGTCTAGAATTTCAATATGTTTTCATTACAGGTCTGGAAGACGATTTATTTCCAAGTAAGAGGTTCGATGCAAAACAACCAACACAAGAAGAGAGTGAGGAAGAGAGGAGACTTTTCTATGTGGCACTCACACGTGCGAAGAAAAAACTTTTTCTAACTAATGCTAAAAACAGAATGGTCTACGGTAAAAGACAAATGCAGTTTCGAAGTGAATTTTTAGATGACATCCCCAAGGAACTTGTTTTAGAAGAAGAGGAATATTTTTCAGATGGCGGTAGCGACCATGAAAAAATTGTGGTATATTTATAATATATGTTAAAAAACTTGGGCTCTGCATTTAAAAAAATGGCAAGTAGAAGTATGATGCGTGGTGACCGAGGTGCTGCAGAAGCTATTAATAATTTTGGAATTGAGGGTATGCGAAGTAATATGAAAAATTCAAACCAAAACACAAACACTAATACCAACCCCACAAATCAAAACCCAATCAAAAAAGACTTCAGTGCAGACCTAAATATCTCCAAGAAATTAGGTTCAAGTATTTTAGATTCGGTAAAATGAAAAATCTTGTAGCTAAAAAAAGTTTGGGGCAACACTTTTTGCGAAGTGAAAAAGCTTTGCAACAAATAAAAGAAACTGTGACAGGGGAATTTCCTATCTTTGAAATCGGCCCTGGCGAAGGAGTACTTACGGAAAAACTTCTAGGACTTGGAGGTGAAGTTTATGTAATAGAGATAGACAAAAGATCTATAGAACTTCTGAAAGAAAAATTTGTGGAACAAATAAAAAATAAAAAACTTTTTATAATTGAAGAAGATTGTTTGCAAGTTGATTACTATAAATATGCAGAGAAATATTTTTTAGTGGGCAATATTCCATACTACATAACTGGAGCAATATTTAGACACACTTTCGAGCAGAAAGTTCTGCCTATTTCTGTAACCTTTTTAGTGCAGAAAGAAGTGGCACAGAGAATTGTTGCAAAAGATAAAAAAGAGTCAATACTTTCTATTTCTGTAAAAATATTTGCGGACGGGCTGGGTGCTAAAATAGTCGATATAGTAAAAGCAGGCAGCTTTTCTCCAGCACCAAAAGTAGACTCGGCTATTTTGCAAATTTCGAATATTAAAAAAATAAATAATTATGAGAAATTTTTTGAGGTCATGAAAGCGGCTTTTAAACAAAAGAGAAAATTTGCGCTTTCAAATATAAAACACATTTTAGGCGAAGATATGGCAGAGAAAATGAAAAAATATTTTAGTGAAAAAGAGCGTGCTGAAGATGTGGGTTTGGAAACTTGGAAAAAAATAATTAAGGAAATATAAAATATTTATCTTGCCCACATAAATTTTGGTGACGTGGGAATAGAACCAACTAACGGCATTCCAGTACTATCTGAAAGTGGATTCACACAACGGAGAAGTGGAGAATGTGGTATTGGAACCATTGCCTGTCCACAAATTACTGGGCCAACAAAATTTACAACTTCTCCCAGATATTTTCCTCCTGGACCAGGATTTAAAGTCATTAAATATCTACCTGGCATAGCCGTTCCACCAAAAGATATTAAACTTATTGTTGGTTGTCCTGGAAACATGCCTGGTGGTACAGTGTTTGGAGTACAAACACAAGTTCCTGGAGCTGCGGCCGCCCCACCACTAAAAGGGTTGCCACCAAAACCACCAATATTTTTCACTAACCCTTGCAGAAGGCCGGTCAGCATCTGGGTTATTTGGCTACTACTATCTTTTTCAGAGCTAGAATCGGAACTCCCAGGAGTATAGGGGTCGGAAGTCATGGGTACTTTTCCGTAGCACTGGTTGGAGTAGTCAGACACAGAAACACTAGCTACTTGCGAGCAATCTTTACCAGATATTATCGTTGTGCTGCCAAATAAGGTAGGTAAATTTATGAGTGGATCTATTGGGATTATGTTATTTGTAGTCGACGAAGTGCTCTTGCTTATTAACCACTCATTACTTGCATTAATATTTTTATTGCCAGCCAAATCCCGCACAGCATCAGCCTCTATTTGAATAGAAATAACATCTCTAACATCTGGATTTGGAGTTACTAGAAAATTATAAGTTGTGGAAGATATTTTACGAATGTCTTGGACAGTTGCTCCGGTGATTATTAAACCACTTAGACTTGGAGTTTGAATAGCCTCGGTCGCACCTATATATGCTCGAAAAGGGGTGTCTATGCTAAAATATCTCGGCGCAGCTATTGCAACTATTGGTGGCAAAATATCTGTCGTCGAAGAAGCCAAGTCATATACTCCACCACCACCACCTGTAAAATATGGCCCTTTACAAACAGCGGTCAAGGAAACTCTGGTCCTTTGGTTAAGTTTTCCATCAGCCACACCAATGTATTCTATAAATAGTGCTTGAAAACGCTTTAAGGATTCGCGTGTTGCACGGCCGAAGATAGTTGTCTCTTTACCTGGTGAGCCTGCACCATACAAAGCTACAACTGTTCTCCTATCGGCATTTAGTATTTTCTGCAAAAGTCTCACATCTTCACTCTGTCTGCCTTGAGACAAGTTTGTAAGAAACTCGTGATTGGGACAACTATAAATATCAGCAAGTACAGGCTTTGCCAAAAAGATATAACATAATGAAATTGCCAAAAAAAATTTATTTATTTTTGAAACTTTCTTTTTCCACATAAAACTAAGTATACAATATATTTTTATTAGTATATACTTTTCTTATGTTGATAAAAAAAAATTTGGTTTATTTTTTGGTACTATTTTTTTCTTTAACTGCAATTTGTTTTTCACAAGACTCACAAGACACAAATGTCTTCCTAGATAGCACTACTCCGATTACAAAAGTAACACCGGTCGGCCCAGCACAAAACTACAACCAAAACTTAGCACAAAATTATGTAGACTACACTTTAAAATGTCCTTACGCTTTTGAGCGTGACATATACTTAGGTAAAAGTGGGGAGGATGTTCGTTTATTGCAGAAATTGTTAAACTCTGACAACAGAACAACAATAGCCTCTAGTGGCCCCGGCTCTCCTGGCAATGAAAGCACAAATTTTGGAGACTCAACAAAAGCCGCTGTGAAAAGATTCCAAGCATTGTTCATAGAATATATAGGCAGCGCCAATGGGCGCTTTGGTCCGCGTACTCGCACAGTTATGTCGGCTATTTGTACCTCTTCAAAAAACACAACCGAAACATACACCAAAGTACAACCAGTACAAAACCAACCCACAAGTGGCAATGTGCCCACTACTGTACAAACTATAGTAAAAAATAACGAGCCGGTTCGTGTAGCTATGACCGCAAATGTTAACTCTGTAAACAGGGGTACAACTTTCAAAGTTTTTGTAAATGCTTCTACAGAAATAAAAAAATTTGATGGAAGCTCCATCATTTTGGATGGTGCTACAATTTCAGATGTGCGCAAACTTGGCAAAGGTGCATACGTGATGATTGTTGTGCCAAATGAGGATGCCAAAACTATTTCTTTACAAATAGAAGCCGAGAAGATAGAAGATTTAAATGGAAATAGAAACCAAGATTCTTCTAACGAAATACTGGTCAAAATTAACGAACCTTTAAACTTAGCTGCGACTATAACAGCTACAGATACTGACATGAATTCACTCTCTGCTTTACTCACAAAACTAACCTCAACTACAAATGGTAATACTTGTAGTTATGATATCAGTGGGAAACTCATCCCTAGCCTAAACTCTACTGGTTGTACTACCACTAACAGTCCTAACTCTCAAACTTACAATTGCAATGGTCAACAAATTCCGACGAATCAACAATGCCAACAAGATCAAAATCAACAAAACCGAGTTACAACTTGTAACACCGACTACTACACAGGCAGGCAAACTTGCCAAACACAATCTGCAAGCCAAGCACGCCAGCAAGCTCAAGAGCAACAAGCAAATCAAAATCAAAACCTAGGCCAAGGTCTAGGAGAAGCTTTGGCAAAACTCTTTAAAAGAGATAGCCAATCAGATACTCCATTTAGCACAGAGAAAAATCCAAACCGAACAACTACACCAAATTCACCACAAAATACTCTTGATAACTCAATCAAAAACTCTAACCCAACACCTACACCAGACCCAACTCCGAGTCCAGCACCAACACCTACGCCAGCTCCAAAACCAGATCTAGATCTAGACAAACCTGGTTTCTTTGCAGCTTGTCCGAACACTGTGAAGAAATCTTCTTCAAGTTATATATGGCTATGTTATGAGCCAAAATGTGGCTGGCACAATATTCGTAATTCTGGCGCACTTTATACAACTACTTATATTGCAGAAAAGACTTATCTTTATGCTTTTAATAAAAATCTGGATGGAACAGTTGGTATATCCCCTCTAAGTAAAGCAAGGGATAGTGGTGTAAAAAATATCTCGGTTTGTGTGGCTGAAGACTCAGCAAAATGTACAGGAGACAAAGTCGCAAGGCTTAAAGGCAAACTGTACATAGAAAATAGTCCAAATAGTCTAGATAAAGAATTTGTGAAAAACGATTGTCCAGATGCCAATACTCCGGTTCCCGCTACAAGCCCGACTCCTGTCCCGCCCACAAAACCCGCCTTTGACTTTAATATATACGGTATTTAATAGAGTGATGCTATACTAAAAAACATGAACGAAAGTAGAGAATATTCTATCTTGGAAATTTTTTTGGTATTACTGGTTGTATTTGGGCTTTTTATTTACCTTGTTTTTTACAAATCTACCAATACACAAAATATTGTAAATAGTAATGCAGAAAATGGGCAGGTGCAAAATGATGTAAATACTCCAGGAGAGAATACTTCCATAGCTGCAAATAAAGACAACTTGTCGATCTATGAAATGTATATTGCCAAGAAAAAAGAAATGGCAGGGAGTAGCGACCAGGAAATAATAAGCTCGGTGCAAACAGACTTGAACCAAAAAATATCGGTGCCACTACAAGCCACACCTACAATACAAATAGGGAATTTTGACAAGAAAATCTATAATCAGCAATTTGAAAAAATTTTTCAAGAAGAAAAAAAACTCGGGCTCTCATCGGAAAGCTCCATCTTTAAACTGCAATACCAGGACCAAAATCTTTTCATTCCACTTTCCGACTACGACAGAGACACGCTTTTACGATCGACAAATATTTATACAGAGTTTGCAAATAGAATAGAAGCACTGGAAACTCCTACTATTTACAAAATAAAAGGCGAGGAGACTGTGAAAGCTGCACGAAATATTGTCTACATTTTGAACAAACTCAGAGGAGAAACAGACGCAACTATTTACAAATTGTGGCTGGAAAAATATTTACAACAATTGTCTGTTATAATTGCAGCCAGATATGTACAAAATTAATTTATTTATTCTAATAACCCTACTCAGTTTACAACACACCTCTGCTGAAGTTTTTGTTAATAGCTTCAACTCTGGGGAAGTTGCCAACAGTATTTGTAT
>JAYTYL010000073.1:0-6719 GCA_043742405.1 bacterium | reverse complement strand
CCATATCTTCCTCATCCATTCCTAGTTGTTCATCGATATCTACACCACGATGTTTTAGGTATTCTTGCTTGGCGTAATCGTCAGTTCCTTCTTTGTCTCCACCAGTTATTTGAACATCGAGCGCCAAACCTCGCAGCGTGTTTTTAAGCACGTTAAAGGAAGCTGGAATTCCTGGTTCCCCCATTGGCTCGTCTTTTATGATGGCATCAAATGCTCTTGTACGGCCAATAATATCGTCGGACTTTACCGTTAGCATTTCCCGAAGTGTGTGAGCAGCACCGTAACCTTCGAGTGCCCACACTTCCATTTCCCCAAGTCTTTGTCCTCCACCTTGTGCACGTCCACCAAGTGGTTGTTGTGTGATGAGTGAGTATGGCCCAGTCGAGCGCATGTGGATCTTGTCTTCCACCATATGGTGAAGTTTCAAAATATACATTATACCGACAGCAATGTCTTGTTCAAATTTTTCCCCTGTTTGTCCGTCAAACAAAGCCATTTTTCCGTTGGCTTGAAAGCCTGCTTTTACAAGCTCTTCGGAAATTTCTTCTGGGGTTGCTCCTTGGAATGGTGGCACCACAGCTTGGTAGCCAAGCTTATCAGCTGCAAGTCCCAAGTGTATTTCCAAAATCTGCCCCAAGTTCATACGAGAAGGCACACCAAGTGGAGTGAGTACAATATCTACAGGAGTTCCGTCAGCCATAAATGGCATTTCTTCTTCTGGTAGAACTACAGAAATAACACCCTTATTTCCGTGTCGCCCTGCAAGCTTATCACCTACTGAAATATTTCGAAGCTGTGCAACTTCAACGTGAATTCTTTTTAAGATTCCAGTCTCTAGCTGGTCACCTTTACTTCTGTCAAATATTTTTACACCAATCACACGTCCGCGTTTTCCATTTTCCACACGCATAGAAGTATCTTTGACTTCACGGGACTTTTCGCCAAAAATACTTCTAAGTAGTCTCTCTTCTGGCGTCAGGTCAGTTTCTCCTTTTGGAGTAATCTTTCCAACTAAAATGTCTCCGGGTTCAACCTCGGCACCCATTCGTATAACTCCATTTGCATCCAAATCTTTAAGTCTATTTTCAGAAACGTTCGGGATGTCACAGGTTGTATTTTCAGGCCCAAGTTTTGTCTCGCGTACTAGACAAACAAATTCTTCAATATGAATACTAGTAAACTTTTTATTTCTTACAAGTCTTTCAGAAAGAATAATCGCATCTTCAAAGTTATTTCCATTCCATGTCATGAAAGCAACCAGAGCATTTTGCCCCAAAGCAATCTGTCCTCTATCAGAGGTCGAGGCATCTACCAAAATTTGTCCTTTTTTAACCTTCTCACCATTACGGACTACTGGTCGTTGATGGAAATTAGTAAATTGATTTGTTCTTTGGAAAGTTTGCAACTGGTAAGTAATTTTCTTTTTAGTATTTCCTTTGTCAGTATCTGCTAAAAACTCTACTTTATTAGCATCAGCGTAGATAATTTCACCCGCTGCTGGCGCATAAATAAGTCGACCTGTGTATTTTGCAAATTCACTTTCAAGCCCAGATGCAATAATTGGAAGCTCTGGAATAATTACTGGAGTTGCTTGTTTTTGCATGTTCGAACCCATACCTGTACGATTAGCATCGTCATGTTCCAAAAACGGAATCAGTGAGGCTGCAACCGAGAATTGTTGGAAGGTAGAGACTTCTACAAGCTCTACTTGGTCTGCTGAAATAATACCTGGTACTGTTCGCACACGAGCTTGTATGAAATCATCAGTTATAATTCCCTTATCATTGTAATTCAAACCTTGATGAGCAATTACATAGCCCTCTTCTTCAAGAGCATTCAAATAAATTATTTTTCCAGTGATTTTTCCTTCTTTAACTACTACATACGGTGTTTCAATAATTCCAAAACTATTTACTTTAGCATAAGTAGACATACGCAATATAAGCCCAATAGTATGACCTTCTGGAGTATGAATAGGACATACGCGACCATAGTGAGAAGTGTGCACGTCACGCACTTCAAAACTTGCTCGTTCTGCGTTCAATCCTCCTGGTCCCATGGCAGAAAGTGTTCGTAAATGCTCTATTTCCCCAAGAAGGTTGTCTTGGTTCATGAACTGTGAAAGCTGGTTGGTAGCAAAAAATTCTTTAATCCGAGCTTGGAGTGGACGCTGATTCACAATATTAGTAGGGAGAGTAGTGTCACCCTCTACTACCGACATACGGTCTTGAATATTTCTTTTTACTTGTATCATTCCAGTACGAATCCTTCCTTCAATTATTTCACCAACAAATCTTACACGTCTTGAACCTAAGTGGTCGATATCGTCTGGAATAGCTTCTATATTTTCATTGGAATTAATTATAGCTTCTACTACCATCGCCAAATCTTCTTTTGAAAAAGTTTTTCTTTCTATTTCTTTTCCTTCAAGTGGTAAAGAAAATCTTTTATTAAACCGAAATCGCCCCACTAGTGAAAAGTCATATCTCTCTTTTGAGAAAATAGAATTAAAATAATCTTTTGCGTTGTCTGCAGAAGCCAAGTCTCCGTCACGAACCTTTTTATATAGTTCCACGTAGGCATCGCTCTGGTTTTTTATTGGATCAGTTTCTAAAAGTGCGTTTACATAGGCTCGAGCTTTATCACCTTTGAAAGCTCCCAACATCTCGCTATCGGTTTTGTAACCAAAGGCACGCAAAAGTGTGATTATAGAAAATTTTCTTTTCTTGTCAATTCTTACTACTATTTCGTTGTCATTGGTAGTTTGCATTTCTATCCAAACTCCGCGTGCAGGAATAACTTTTGCACCATAGTATTCTTTACCTTTTGCCTCTTCAGCAGAGATAAAAACTCCGTACGATCGGATTAGTTGGGAAACAATAACTCGTTCGATACCGTTTATAATAAAAGTACCGTGTGTTGTCATAAGTGGCATGTCGGCAAGGAATAGTTCTTGGGTTTTTTCAGTATTAAACAGTTTATTTTTAAGTTTAAAAGTTGCACGAATTGGGGCTTCATAAGTTTGCTTTTTTATTTTAGCTTCCATTTCGCTGATCTTAGCTTCACCTATTTCAAACTTGACGATTTCTAGGTCAAATTTTTTTCCAGAATAGTCAGAGATAGGCGTAAACTCGCGTAGCACATTACCAAAACCTTCTTTTAGAAAAAGGTTGTAAGAATTTAGTTGGTTTTCAACTAGATTTGGAACTTCGACAAGTGGGGCGCGGAATTTCGAAAAGGACTTCTGAATTACTTTTGTAGTCATATTTTGCTTTATTTAATTTTGGCCTTCAAATTATTAAAATATTTCGCACTTTATTTACACTTGTCGGAACTCATTCGTTGTGGCGTATTATAGCATTAAAGTCAAAATTTATCAATACCCTTGATTACTCGGATACATCAAGGCTCTACTCGGAAAAAGTAGTCGCAGCTGTGGAAAGTTTTGGTTGTAATATCTTTGTACTGGCAAATTATCATACACATTGCCATCAAAGTTAGCTTGATCATCATAATTATAGTCATTCTTATAATAATACGAATTTTGATAATTCCAATTTTCCTGATTTGGATGATTATACAGATTTGAATTAACAGGTGCAATTAAAACAGGAAGGCTCGGTATTTTCCAATAGTTTATAAAATCTTTCCAGGTCCATTTTTTTGCCGATGCCACAATAACACCTGTGGTACTTGCTATGACGTCGGTAGTAGTGGAGACGTTATCTACAACTGTGCCACCAGTAGCTACAAAAGTAGTAAACACAGTTCTAAAAATAATAATAATTACATAAATTAGAATTAGTGCTACTACTATGCCGAAAAACCATTTTAATATGCCAAACATAAAAATAGTATAGTCTTAAAATTATAAAAATACAAACTGACAATTTTTGAGGTGCCGGCGAGGATCGAACTCGCGCATGGCGGTTTTGCAGACCGCAGTGTTACCGCTTCACCACGACACCTTGTTTTTATATTATAACACAGAATTTACATGAAATAATTTTTCAGAAAATATAAAATAATGCCAGCGAGTACAACATACAAAATTATCTTAAAAGCAAATTTTAAACCTTTGAAAAGAAAGTGTAAGATAAAAATTATTGGAATTAGTAAAATAAGCAGGCTTGGGTTTTTAATAAAATAGTCTAATATAATTTGCATATAGAAAGTGTAACACCTTAGTAAATTAAAGAAAAGGATTTTCGGAGTCAAATGTGATTTGCAGTTGCTTTTCAATTAACATTTCAGGTATCCACTTTCCATATTTTTGATAGTAGACAGTTGTCACATTTGACGACATTGATTTTTCTATATTTAAATTTAATTTTTTTGCAAGTTCAAAAATTTTTTCATTACTCTCTCCTTCTATCTCACAAACTGGGTCCAGAAATGGCCAAGTATCTATTGCCACCTCCAATTCATTTAGCATATATATTTCTCTAAAATTTTCCTGGTAAGAATTTGGTGGGCAAACTACTGATTCTAAGATACTTTTAGTACTCTGAAAATCTGAAACAACGACCTCTGCTTCGTCAGCGTGTTCACCTTCCGTTTTTATCTTGTAAGTCAAAACTACCTTATCGCCCTCATCGCGTAGACGCATCCAGCGGTGACGCCCGTTTAATTGCGGCAAGCTCCAAACAAATCTTTTTTGTAAAAATTCTTTTTTAACTAATATTCCACCTATTCCCAAAATTGCTTTCCTTAAAGCCTCTTTGTCTACCTCGTAGAATAACTTTTCAATTTCTGTTTTCATTGTGCCCGGGGTGGGACTCGAACCCACACAACTTGCGTCAAAGGATTTTAAGTCCTTCGTGTCTACCATTCCACCACCCGGGCTTTTAGTTTTTTAGACTTGTTTATTCTATCACATCTTAATAAATAACTCCACCTCCGAGACACACTTCACCAAAATAAAAAACTGCGAATTGTCCTGGCGCATAAATAATTTCATATTTTCTATCTAAAAAATTTAGAACACAAGTCTGTTTTTCACAATCAACGTCTTTCACTTCACATTTAATTTTTTCTCCTCGGTAGCGTATACGAACAGCGAGAATGTCTCCACAATTAAAAGGCTTTCCAGTAAATGAAATTTCTTTTAAGCTCAACTCTGAATCAATATCTTTGGAAAAATTTTCTTTTAATTTTACACTAACTATTAGCTCATTTTTTTCAATATCTTTTCCAACTACATAAAAAATTTCTTGATTCCAACTAGTATTAAAAATTTTAAAACCATGTCGTTCACCTATTGTGTAAAGTATTGCTCCCTCGTGCTCGCCAACTACCTGACCATTCTCAGACACAACTTTTCCAACTTTTGGAGAAAGTTCTTTTTTCAAAAATTCTTTCATCGACAAGTCTCCAACAAAACAAATTCCTTGCGAATCTTTTCTAGTTGCAACTGGTAAATTTTGTATAGCTGCTATTTTTCGCACTTCTTTTTTTTCTAAATGGCCAATAGGAAATAAAACATGTTGTAACTCTTTTTGAGTAAGTTGTGATAGAAAGTATGTTTGATCTTTTTCTGTGTCTTTACTTTCAAACATTTTAAAATCAATATTTTGTGCATAATGCCCTGTCGCTACAAAGTCCGCGCCATTTTTTCTTGCCCAAGTGAGAAAACTTCCAAACTTTATTTCCCTATTACAAAACATATCTGGGTTTGGAGTATTTCCTTTTGCGTATTCTTTTAGTAAATAACTAACCACTTTCTCTTTGTATTGCATTTCTAAGTCGAGTGTTACAAATGGAATGTCGAGGTGTGCTGCGGTCCGCATTGCCGAAATTCTGTCATCTTTCCACGTACAAGGTATCCAGTCCGGCTGGTAGCCTTTTATGAAAACTCCTGTCACATCGTATCCTGTTTTTTTTAGCAAATATGCAGATACAGAAGAGTCTACACCACCCGAGAGTCCAACAAATACTTTTTTATTCATATTATTTTTTAGCAGGCAAAGTATTTACAGGTGCGGGAATATAGTTATAATCTTCACATCCTCGTTTCCCTGCTGGCACTGGTCTATACTTTACAGGCGTACGTCCACGATCACTGTCTAGCAAAACTACTTTTACACAATATGTAAGGTCAAGGCCACAACCTTTGCCAGCACATTCATTCTTAGAAGGACCAGTTTCCCAGAGTGGAACCACTGTACATTTACCATTACCAGTATTAACAACTTCGATTGGAGTGCCAGCGACTTTTCGGTAAAGAGAAACTACAGATTGTGCATTTGGGCCCGCCGGATATGGAGCCCAGCGAGAATTGTTCCAAGTAGTTTTTCCGAAATAATAATCCATAACGTCTGGTGGAATTCCCAAGACACATGTACTTTTATTGCAAACTTTTACACCGCCTTTAGAAAATCCACTCATAGACGTGGGACAACCAGATGAATAGTTTACCAGGTTAACATCCTGGCTACCGTCTACACCTAACCCAAAATTTGTAGCTTTGGTTTGTAGCCAACCATCTTGTAAGATTTGAAATCTTCCATCAAGCAAACTGTTTATAATATCGGCGCTTGCGCCTTTTATACCTACAAAGGTGGCAGTATTCATGTCTATTGGCACATTTTCCCCAGTTTGGGATTGTGTTGGTTTGGTTTTTGGATTTCCATTCCATATTGCTGGATTATCATTTGCAACATAAGAATTATTTTTATAGTAGTCTTCCACCGCATGTTGAGAAGTAAAGTTTTGTTCGG
>JAYTYL010000072.1:0-8503 GCA_043742405.1 bacterium | reverse complement strand
CCTACCATTTTCTGTTTCTGCTAAATATTTTATATAATTTGGCAGATCTTCTACAGTAACAAATTTCCTATCTTCAATTTCAAACCCATCTTTGTTCGGAACAAATTCCTCAATATTTATTAATTTACAAAAAAACCGAACTCCGGGCAATAAATTTCTTGGCTCTTCTACATGTTTCAATTTTTCCACATAACTCAATTCTGTTATACCATCATCTTCGAACAAATTGGCAGATATGATAGAAAAAAACTCTACGCTTTCAACAGCAGCTTGTGCCTCCTCTTTTACCTCTCGCACAAATGTATCAAGTGGAGTTTCATTTTCTTCACGGCCGCCGCCAGGCAAATTCCAATAGTTTTTGCTGTCACCATATACTATACATATCTCACCTTGCACGTTATAGCAAAATCCATTAGCTCCAGCAAATCCCGACTCATTTATTTTTTGCTCCCAACCTTCATTCTCAAAATTGTTATAATATATTGTTTTCATATTTTATGAGTCCAGCATATCTTAAAACTCGAGCACTTCACCTTTCATACAAATATGCGCTTTAATTTTGAGCTCGTTGTAAACAAATTCGCGAAAAGCTTCCAAAGACTCGACGTCTCCCAAAATTAGGTTCAAAGAATCACAATTATTTCCAATAACTTTCACAAATTCCAAAAGCGAATTTTGGTCACGGTGGGCAGAGTAGCCAGAAAGCTGAAGAATTTTTGCATTTATTTCTAGTGGCTCGCCATTCATGACTATTATTTTTTTGCCATCACTCAAAAGCCTGCCATAGGTCCCAACAGCTTGGTAGCCAGCAAGCATGATAGTGTTTTTCTTTCCCCCAACATATTTCATGACGTGGTGTACCACGCGCCCACCGGCAACCATGCCACTTCCAGCAATTACAATTTTTGGACCAGGAATGTCATTGATAGCCATGGACTCGTCATGAGTTTCAGTAAAGTGAAGTCCAGGGAATTTGAAAATATCGTCGCCATGTTTATAATGACTTTCAATTTCAGAATTAAATAGATTTTTGTTTTTCGAAAACACCGAGGTCATTTTTATTGCGAGCGGTGAGTCTACATAGACTGGTATTACTGGCATGGCACGCCCTTCTACAAAATTATTTATTTCTGCAAGAATTTCTTGAGTTCTCTCAATTGCAAAAGCAGGTATAACTAATGTCCCTTTTTTTTCGACTGTGTCTAAAATTGTCTGTTTAAAAAATTCTGTTCTGTCACCCAAGTGCTCATGAATACGTCCGCCATAAACCGTTTCCATAAAAACTATTTTTGAGTCGGTAGGAATGTCTGCATTTTGCAACAATAATGAGTGGTCTCCCATGTCACCTGTAAATAAAACCGTTTCTCCAGCGCAATTTATTTGTATAAAAGCACTTCCTAGCACGTGCGAAGAATTATAAAACTGTGCACTCAAGTTTTGGTTTCTTTTGTCTTTTAATAAATTCAAATGTTGTCTATACTCAACCACTTTCCATTTTGAGAGTGCGTGTTCTACATCTTGTTTTTGATAAGGTAGTTGCTCTATTTTTCCATTTTTCAAATCGTTGGTTAAAATATGTAGCGCATCGGCAAAGGCAAGCTCGGCCATTTCAAGGGTTGCCCTTGTAGAATAAATATTTCCAGTAAACCCAGAATGCATGAGAAATGGGATACGACCAATGTGATCCATGTGGGCATGAGTAACTAATAAATAGTCAACTTCTCTCACGTCATAGTCAAATGGCACCCACTCTTTTCGGTGAGCATCGAGACCTTGTGGTAATCCACAGTCAATCATTACTTTTGTGCCATTATATTCTAAAAGAAAGTTTGACCCTGTCACTTCTTCGGCACCACCAAAACAAGTGACTTTTATATTTCCTTTTCCACCAACTGTTTGCGAAGTTATTTGGTCTATTTTGTGTGCAATGTTTTTAATAATTTTTTTCATTGTTATTTTAATATTCAGTTTAGCATATTTTATTAAAAATAATACAAAAGTGTGTTAGACTTTATAAAAAATAAATTACATGACAAATATAGATGCAATAATACTAGGAGTAGTGGAAGGTCTGACAGAATTTTTACCCATTTCAAGTACTGGGCATATGTCTATTGTCTCTCAATTTTTAGGAATTCTACATAACCCAGAAACAATTATCTTTGAAATAGTTATTCAGCTTGGGGCAATACTAGCCGTTGTTTGTTTTTACTGGCGAAAGTTTTTTGACTTCAAACTCATGCTGAAAATTTTTGTGGCCTTTTTACCTACGGGTCTTGTAGGATTTTCACTCTACAAAATTATAAAATCTTTGCTTGCGAGCGAATTCATAATTGCTTACTCACTTATCCTTGGAGGAATTGCTTTGATAATTGTAGAAAAAATTTACAAAATTCAATATGAACAGAAAAAAATTCAGCACGAAGAAATAGATTACACAAATGCATTTCTACTTGGCTGTGCACAATGTTTAGCCATGATACCAGGTGTTTCTCGCTCTGGGGCCGTTATTACTTCTGGCCTCATTATGAATATCAAAAGAAATGTTTTAGTAGACTTCACTTTTCTTTTAGCTGTACCAACAATGCTGGCTGCTACACTTTTTACTCTCTACAAAAGTCAGGATTTACTCACCTCAGAATATTTTTACAACTTAAGTATTGGATTTCTGGTATCTTTTACCGTTGCACTTTTGGTTATCAAATTTCTTCTTAACTATATTAAGAAATTCGACTTTATACCCTTTGGGATTTACAGAATAATCTTTGGAATATTCATTTTAATAACTTTGACGAATCTTTAATTTTATGCAAGAAGAGATACAAAAAATAAAATTGGAAATTCAGGATTTGGAAGAAAACCTTTTAAAGGGAAAATCTAAAAACAAAATTCTCAAAATCCACGAGGCTACCAATAAGGTTTTAGATATTGAAAAAAACTTGCAGGCCCAAAAAGAAACTTTAGAATACATGAGTCCAGAGTTTACTCTTTTAAAAGGAAAACTTACAAATCTAAAGTCTACTATGGAAATATATTCTTCTGAAAGAATAAGAGTTTTAAACAAATCTTTGACGACTTGTGCCATACTTTTTTTGCCGCAGTTACTTATAACTACATTTTTTAACATGAGTACGAAGTTTCCCAACGATCTTACAAATTCACCTTTTGCACTTGTATACATTGCCACTTTTATGTTTTTTATTTCTATTCTTAGTCTGACTTTTTTACATTTTAAGAAGTATATTTAATTATGGAAAACATATTTAAACCCAAACGAGAAATATATGGTTCAGGCAAATTCAGGAATGTTTATGAAATAGAAAATGGAAAACTTGCAAAAAAACCAAAGGAGTACTTCAATAAAAGATACTTCTTCGGGAAAATTAAATTTAGAAATGATTTATATTCATTGGTGAAGCTAGGAAATAAAAACCCAAATGTTATAGAATACAAAAACTATACTTTGTTACCGGAACATATTCGTGAGAAATACGTTCCGAAGATGAGATTGATTAAAGGTATTTTAGTGGTTGATAAGGTTGTTGATTTTGATGGCAAAGACTCTGAAGCTGTAAATCAGGTGGCTGAGAAAAGTGGAGGTAAAATAACCAATGCTTTTTTCTGGCAAGAACTTGGGCGAATGAAAGACGAACTTATAAAAGCAAATTGTCTTTTGTTTATAGTATTTAATGAGCATAACATCATGGCCAGAAGAAGCGAAGATGGAAACTTTATGCCGATAATTGTAGATTTAAAGAGGTTAAATAATTTTAATTTACCATTTCAACCTCAGCTTTACTTACAAAAGTATCGAGCCAATAAATTTTTAAGAAAATACGAACGATTTGTTAAAAAATACAGGCCGGAATAATTTGAATAAATGTGCTAAAATAAGAAACATGAAACTCTACAACTCTCTCACGCGCAAAATAGAAGCCTTTGAAAGTCTCGTCGTACATAAAGTAAAAATGTACTCTTGTGGACCAACTGTTTATGATTTTGTACACATTGGAAATTTACGAGCTTTTATTTTTGCAGATATTTTGAAAAAAAGTTTGGAACTAAATAATTACAATGTGACACAAATAATAAATATTACCGACTTTGGACATCTTGTCGGCGATGGTGATGATGGCGAAGATAAAATGAGTGAGGGACTTAAAAGAGACAATTTACCTAGAACTTTAGAAGGTATGAAAACTCTGGCGGACAAATACACAAACTCTTTTTTTAAAGACATTAAAAAATTAAATATTTCGCCCGCATCTACTTACCCTAGGGCTTCCGAAAATATAGGAGAATATATAAAAATTATTTCCGATCTCGAGCAAAAATCTTTTACTTATAAAATTTCTGACGGCATATATTTTGACACCTCGAAAGATAAAGACTATGGGGTTATGTCACTCCTAGACAAGACTAGCAAAGGTGAAAGTAGAATTGGTGAAAATTCTGAAAAGAGAAATCCTGCCGACTTTGCCCTATGGAAATTTGCAGATACAACTTCTACAGGCTTTGACTCACCTTTTGGATTTGGTTTTCCTGGCTGGCATATAGAATGTTCAGGAATGGTATTGAAATATTTGGGTGAACAAATTGATATTCATACTGGGGGAGTTGATCATATAAATGTTCATCATACAAATGAGATCGCCCAAAGCGAAAATTTTACAGGAAAAAAGTATTCTACTTTTTTTTGTCATAATGAATTTTTAGATGTAAATAATATTAAAATGTCAAAGTCTAAAAATAATTTTTTTACTTTAAGGGACATCGAGGAAAAAAATATTTCTCCACTTGCGTTTAGATATTTAACACTCACGGTAAATTATCGGCAAAAATTAAATTTTACTTGGGAAGGTTTGGAAGCAGCGCAGACAGCCTTAAATAAATTGAAAAATAAAGTTGAGAGTTTTAAAGAACAAAATTTAGAAGTCGCAATAAGCGAAGACTACAAAAATAAGTTTTTAGAGAAATTGAATAATGACCTGAACACCGCCCAAGCACTCGCACTTCTTTGGACTCTTTTAAAAGACAAAAGTGTGCAAGGTGGGGAGAAATTGGGGACAATTCTTTATTTTGACAAAGTTTTCAGTTTGGGATTGTCATAAATAAAAGTTATAATGGGTAGATAGAAACTTTATGGACCCACTAAAAGGCAGAATTCCCCCACAAAATTTAGAAGCTGAGATGTATTTGATAGCTGCTGTGCTCATCCGCCCCGATGCACTTCACGATATCATGGGCTATTTTAGAGAAGAATATTTCTATGCCGAAAAGCACAGAATTATCTACAAACATATTTTAGACTTACTTTCTAAAAATGACCCTATCGACCTGGTGACGCTCGCTTCTAAAATGCGTGACTCCAAATCGCTCGACCCTATCGGCGGAGTAGAGTACCTTTCAGAAATTGCAGGTTCTGTTGGAACTTCGGCTTCGGCAGACTTCTTTGCAAAAGAGATTTATAAAAAAGCAATTTTGCGTGATGTGATTCGAGCTTCCAACCACATCGGTGAGCTTGGCTATAAAGAAACAGAGGAACTGGACAGTGTGTTAGAGCAAGCTGAAAAACAAATTTTTGATATTACCCAAAAGACAGGAAACCAAGGTAACACTTTTGTCGAGCTCAAACACACCCTCGAAGATGCATGGAAAAGAATAGAGCAGATGCATGAAAAAAGTGGAAACTTGCGCGGTGTAACAACTGGTTTTAAAGAGCTAGACAACCTCTTGAGTGGCTGGCAAAAGTCTGACCTAATCATTCTAGCTGCTAGACCTTCTGTAGGTAAAACTTCGCTTGCGCTTGACTTTATTCGCCACGCAGCAATAGGTAGCAAAACTCCAGTGGCCTTTTTCACTCTCGAAATGAGTAAAGAACAACTAGTAGACAGACTTGTGTCTGCCGAAAGTAAAGTTAACTCTTGGAAGTTGCGCACTGGTGCAAAGCTTTATGACAATGAATGGGGAATGATACAAGAATCTTTAAATAGACTCCGCGAGGCCCCTATCTTTATCCACGATGAGTCAGCTATTACACCAATTAAAATGCGAAGCATTTTACGTAAAATGACATCCCGCTCTGGCACACCCATCGGGCTTGTCGTTGTTGATTATTTGCAACTTATGAGTTCGCACAAAAACTATGACTCGATGGTGAACCAGGTAACAGAAATCTCAAGGAGTTTAAAAGGAATTGCTAAAGAGTTCAACGTACCTGTTATTGCCCTCTCTCAACTCTCACGTGCAGTAGAAACTCGTGGTGGCAAGCCAAAACTTTCTGACTTGCGTGACTCTGGCTCCATCGAGCAAGATGCAGACGTGGTGATGTTTATTCACCGCGACGACTATCAAAAAAGTGCTAGTGACAGAGAAAATACTGGCCCGGCTGAAGCCGAAATACTAATCGAAAAACATAGAAACGGTCCGACTGGCTATGTAAAACTCCATTTCGACAAAGAACGTACAACTTTTTCATCCATTGACAAACATTTTGGAGATTTTGCATCTGTGCCTGAGACAAATGTTTCTAATATCGAAGAGTTTTAAGAGCGATTTTGTGTTAAAATAGGAAATATGGAAGAGCACAAAGACTATAAAAGACTTTTTGAATACATGAAAAGTTTTCCAGGTATCGGTAAAAGGCAAGCCGAAAGGTTCGTCTACCATATTTTAACCAAAGACAATTTCTGGGTAGATGGATATGTAGATGAAATAAAAAAGGCAAAGGAAAAGGTAAAAGAATGTGTTGATTGTTTTCGAATTTTTAAAAATGTTTTTAATGAGAAATTTGATAAATGTGAAATCTGTCGCTCCAACCTAAAAGACAGGACAATTTTGGCAGTGGTAGAAAAAAATATTGACTGTGAAAGTTTCCTACAAAAAACTTCTTGGAATGGTCTGCTATTTATTTTGGGTGGCAATATTCCTGTCATTGAAAAGAAAAATCGTGCTCGTGTGAGAGTTGAAGAACTTTTAAAATTTATTAAAAAAGAAAATTTTAAAGAAGTAGTTATTTGTAATTCTTTAAACCCAGATGGTATTTTCACCGCAGGCGTTTTGCATCAAAAAATTAGAGAGTTGGTAGAGATAGCAAAAATTCCGAAAATAAAAATCACAACTTTTGGAAAAGGTTTTTCAACGGGAACCGAGCTTGAGTACGCCGACCGCGAGACACTTTTATCAGCACTTAGCAATCGCACTGAAAATTTTTAGTCGAGCTTCGGTAAAATATATGAGAGTGGTGGAAGTACCAAAACAAAATAAGTAAGTTGTGGGGAAAAAGCTGCTACAAAGATAGCAAATATGTAAGCATAAATGCCAATATGTTTAAAAGTTTCTTTGACATGCGTTTGTGTTCCCCACTTTAAAGATGAGCGCTTGAACACAGTAAACCCGAGAGAACAAAAAAGTAGGACTACAGAGTAGGAGATGAGTGCAATCTGGTTGTATGGATTTTTTCCTAGAAAATCTGTCACAAAAGGTATAATAGCAATAAATAAAAGTAAAAGTGAGTTTGACCAGACTGTTTTATGAGTTACTACTTCTATCTTGCTAGTAATATAATGATGATTTATCCACATTATAGAAATAGTCAAAAACGACAACACAAAAGTCAAAAACTGTGGGAGGAGCTTTGTAAGTGCAAGCAACGTATCAGCATTATTCAGAGAGCTTGAAATAGGTGCTTTTAAATCAAAAGCAAGTAGCGTAATAACTATAGCTATCAACGAATCAGAAAAAGTTTCGAGTCTATTTTTGGTCATATTGTTGCAATGATTCGTTTCTGTGTATTATTTCATCATTCCTTATTGATAAAAAGAATTCATATTGGTTTTTAGGATGTCTCCCATACCAATGAAGAAACTCACTAGATATTTCTTTTTTCTTCAATACTTCAGCATATTTTTTTATGAAAATAGAGTACTGAGCAAAAGCATGAGATTCAAATACAAAATTTAATTCGTAAGACCATTTTGGTTTAATTAAAAACAAAAAAAAGTTCCACCAAAAATACCAAAAAGCAAAGAAGATGGGCATAAAAGTATGCTTGAGGAAGTTGACTTTTATATTCTCATCTTTTAAAATACTTGAGATAACTATAACATGCATAGTTTCATTGTCATGAGAAAATCTTGAAAATTTATTTATTCTTGAAAGCTCTATGGCTTTTTTCTCATTCGTAAAAAAAATAGTGAGGAGAGTATACGCGACCGAGGACCAAGACTGATACGGTACTCGGGCTATTATTTCGACCGAGCGGAATTTCAAATAAGAAGGTTCCTTTCCATATACCACATTTCCAACAAAAACTAGCAAGTTACCTAAAATTCTAGGAAAAAAATTAGGCTTATAATCATCAAACTTTTTTTTATACTCGTTCAAAAAGATTTCATCATTTAGGTCTTTGTTTAATTTTTCGAATTCTATATTTTCTTTTATTAATTCCATAGTTACATCTTAGTATAGCAAATATTTAAATTTTGTCCCGGAGAAAGGACTT
>JAYTYL010000071.1:0-2757 GCA_043742405.1 bacterium | reverse complement strand
GAGTGATGCCATATTTTCTACCTATAGATTCCAAAGTTTTTTTCTCACCGCTTTCAGCAAGCCCAAATCTACCGACAATAACTTCTTTTGCACGGGCGTTTAGTGGTGTTAACAAATTTTTCGATACCTTTTTGGGAGCAAAGCTAAATTTATTTTTCATAATTTTTTTATTATACCACAAAATTGACTAAAGTACAACATTTACTATCTTATTTTTTATTACAATTATTTTTTTAGGGGTAACTGCGCCCACCCATTTTTTATAATTTTCCCTATTTTTTGCCATTTCCAAAACTTTCTCATCCGAGGAGTCTGTAGCTATGGAAAAAGTGTCCCGCAGTTTTCCATTGATTTGTATGGCTATATTTGCAATTTTGTTTTCTATTTGTGCCCCGTCATACTTTGGCCAAACTTCTAGATGAATGGAGTTAAAAGCCTCACCCCTGCCCTCTCCAAAAGAGAGAGTGCTCCAAATCTCCTCTGTAACAAATGGACAAACGGGCGCAAGCAATTTTAATAAAGTTTTATAATCTTCTAAAGCTATTGTTTCAAATTTATCTAGAGTATTTACAAAAATCATCATCTGCGCAATTGCGGTGTGGAATTGTAATTTTTCATAGTCTTCGGTCACTTTTTTAATAGTTTGATGTAGAAGTATTGTCAGCTCAGCATTTGCTCCCTCTCCAATCTTATATTGCATCGCCCAAATTCTCTCAATAAATCTTCTCGGACCCACTATTGCTTTAGTATCCCAAACAAAACTATCATGATAGTCTCCAGCAAAAGCAATATATAGTCTTAAAGTATCTACACCAAACCTATCTGCAATGTCGTCTGGGTTTATAACATTCCCAAGTCTCTTACTCATTTTTACTCCACCCTCACCCAACACAAGTCCTACTGCTTCCAAACGTTTGAATGGTTCGGCTGTAGAGATTATTTTTTTATCATATAAAAATTGGTTCCAAAATCTTCCGTAAATTAAGTGTCGTGTAGCGTGCTCTAGTCCTCCCAGATAAATATCTACATCACCCCAATATTTTTCTATCTCTTTGTTTACCATTTCGTTGTCATTGTGTGGGTCCATATAGCGCATCCAGTACCAACTACTTCCTGCCCATTGTGGCATAGTGTTTGTTTCTCTAAAAAAAGTTTTACCTATTGTATTATTTTTTTCACAACTTACAAATTCACCGTCTTCATTTATATATCCAAATACTTCTACCCATTCTTTTATATTTTTAAGTGGACTTTCACCGTCTCCAGTTGGTTCATAACTTTCTACGTCTGGCAACACGACTGGCAATTCTGAATCTGCCACCAAATAACTTTTATGATTTTCGTCAAAAACTATTGGGAAAGGTTCACCCCAATACCTCTGCCGTGCAAACACCCAATCTCGCAACTTATATTTAGTAACTATCTTCCCACCAACAAACTCTGTAATTTTCTTCTTCGCCTCTTCACTTTTTAAAAAAGATAATTCTTTATAAAACTTAGTTCCATCTTCTGACCACATTGCAGCAGTGACGCCTTCACTCTCAATAAAAAATATCTTCTTTGAAATCCTATCCATAAAAACTCTATCCTGGTCAGTATTCAAGTTAATTTTACTAGGTTCCAAAAATAATAACTTTGGCTTGATTTCAAAGTGACCAAAATCAGAAAAGGTGTTTTCTTGTATATCATCTAGATTTTTATTAAGTTTAATTTTAAACCAAAGTCATAATATAGGGGAGTCGTTTCTGTATGATCACCCACAAAAACATTTTGGATATATCCTAGTCTTTCAATTTTTTGTATTTCTACTTTTGAAACTTTTAAATTATTTTCTAAATTTCTATAAACAGAATTAAATATATCTTCTCCTTCCAAAGAATCTATGTTAATAAAAGAATTTTCAGAATTCCCATAATCTACCACTAAATATTTTCCATTTTTGTCTTCTATAATTACTTTTAGAAAGAAAACTGGTAGTCTAGATTTATCGAAATTTTCATCTTGTAGAGGAATAAGTACATGTTTTATTTCTAAATCAAACCTCTTTGCAAACTCAAAATCTCGTTCATCATGTGCAGGCACTGCCATGATAGCTCCTGTGCCGTAGTTATTCAAAACATAATCAGCAATATACACTGGTACTTCTTTTTGGTTGGCAGGGTTTATAGCCATTACACCTTCCAATTTTACACCTGTCTTTTCTTTACCCACAGCAGTTCTTTCTATTTCTGGCTTATCTTTTACTTCTTTTATGTAGTTTTCAACTTCACCTGTATTTGAAATTAGTTTACCTTCAATTAGTTTTTTAACCAAATTATTTTCCGGCGCAAAAACACAATAAGTACACCCAAAAAGTGTATCCGGTCGAGTAGTAAAAACAGTAAATTTTTGTCCTGTACTTAATTTAAAATCTATCTCCGCGCCTTCACTTTTTCCAATCCAATTTCTCTGCATTTCTTTTATACTTTCTTTCCAGTCTAAATTATTTACACCACTCAAAAGTTTTTCAGCATAGTCGGTTATTTTTATCACCCATTGGCGAATAGGTCTTTTTTCAACCACACTTCCACACCTTTCACAAACTCCATTTTCCAAATCCTCATTTGCAAGACCAGTTTTACAACTTGGGCACCAGTTTATGGGCTCATGACTTTCGTAGCACAGACCGTCCTTGTAAAGCTGTTTAAAAATCCACTGTGTCCATTTGTAAAACTTTGGGTCGGTAGTGTTTACACTTCTGCTCCAGTCATAGGAAAG
>JAYTYL010000070.1:0-6544 GCA_043742405.1 bacterium | reverse complement strand
TAATTTATTGTAACATAAAAAAATAATGCTATACTATTTTTAATATGCAATATACAGAGGAGCACTATGCACAAATGTATAACAATTTACCAGAAGGGTTGAAAGACTTGGTTCTTTCGGGCCGGCTCGCTATTATGGTTTCTGCTATTGGCGCTCGCCACGCACTTACTGCCGAGCAAACATCTAACTTGGAGCCAGCGGTGGAAGATGTGTGCTTGGGGCTAATTACCAAAGAGGAGCTGGCTGACAATATTAAAAGTTCTATAAACGTAGAAAATAGAGTAGCCATGAGAATTGCAGCCGATGCAGAAACTGATATTTTAAAAGATTACATAGAGGAGCTTAAAAATGCAAGACTATTTAAAATGGAGCTCGATCATCAAATTCAAAAAGATAATGGTGGTATGCCTCAAACAACTAGTAAAAATTTTGCTTCAGTAACTCCAAACATTACTAGCTCTAACACGCCCGAAGATATGTCACCACATTTAATAGTCAAAGACACTGAGGTGAAAGATTGGTACAAAAAAGCTGACAGTCAATTTGACTGGGAAAAAAATTTAACCAAACCTAAAATCCATACTCCATTGCCTGCTGAATTTAAAGAGGAAGTAAAGCCGGTAGAAGTTCCAAAACACACAATTGCGAACGTTGAAGGGCAACTTGCAACTCTTACAGAAACTATCAACAAGCTAGTGCAGAGTAGATTTGGCAATGGTGAAGGTGATAATAGTACACCGTCACAAACCTTGCAAGATCTCCTAAAACGCTTGGAAAAAGCCGAGAAAGAAAATGAAGAAAACAGGATGACAATAAGAGAGTTGCAGGGTATAAAGCCAGTGGACAATATTTTTGGTGAGCAAATTGCCGATATTTCTCCAAAAAGGTTTGAGGGTGAAACTAAAAATGGAATCAAAATACCAATAGACAAAGAAAGGAAGGTCTCTATTGTAAAAACGGGGGATGAGGCACGTAAAAATATTTTCCAAGATGACGAAGCTGCTGTCACTGGTAACATTAAAATTACGTCTGTTTCAAAGTCCATTCCCATAAATACTCCTACCCAAAACACCTCTTTTAGCAGCTCCGTGTCTAAAAATGCTTTAGAGACAATGGTAGAAATGAAGCAAAAGAAAAATATTACCCCTATAGATGCAAACCCTACCAAACAAGTTTTAAATATAAATGAACTTATAGGTGGTGATGATAAAATAAAAGGCGCTGTAAGTGGAGGGGTAATACCTAATGTAGAAGAAAATAAAAACGAAACTAAAATAGAGGTGCAGAGTGATGCAAAAAGTATCTTACTTAGCGACTTAGAATATTTGAAAAGTTTGGATAAAAAACAGACACCGCTCGAATCACTCACTTCCGATATTTCACAAATTGCAGAAAAAGCTCCAAAAGTCGCTGAGTTCAAAAGTGAGATACTACCTGCGACAAAAGAAGAAAGGATGAAGCAGCTGCAAGATAAAATAAAATCTTTAAACAAAAATATATCTAGTGGAGGATCTACAAATATCATGAATAGTCTCGCTAGTGTTGACCCTTACAAACTATAATAAAACTATGCAATACAAAGTTCCACAATTCATCGAGGTAGAAGACAAAATCTTTGGACCATTTACTTTAAAACAATTTTCCTATCTTGGCGGTGGTTTCGGTCTTTCCATAATAATCTGGCGACTCTTTACGGGACATTGGTATTTGTACCTTATACTTTGTCCAGTCATTGCTTTTTCGCTAGCACTTGCTTTTTTAAAGCCCAACGGTAAGCCTTTCATTTTTCTGGTTCAGAACTTTCTTTTTTACTTTTTTCGTCCCAAAAAACTTTTCTGGCGCACACCATCGGTAGCAGATTCTAAAGAAAATGTCGTCAAAGCAAAAAAAGAAGCCGAGGGTGTCGCTAAAAAAGAAGCAAAAACTCCGCACAAACTTTTCTCCTCAGAGCAAATTGCAAACTTGGCAAAAAATCTGGATAAGAAATAGTTTTCTGTGTTAAACTAAAAATATGGCAGAAACAAGAGCGCAGGATTTTGTCCCAATCCAAAATGTAAAAGATGGTGTAATGTATATGGATGATGGGCGTATAAAAGTTTGTTTGGTTTGTTCATCTTTAAATTTATCCTTAAAGGGTGCCGACGAACAAGCAGCAATCATAGGGCAATTCGCTGGATTTTTAAATACTTTAGATTTTCCGATACAGGTTCATATTGAGAGTAGGCGCGTCGACATGAGACCTTATTTACTTTCACTCGAAAAAAGACAGGGGGAGGTAAAAGATGAGCTCATGATAAACCAAATACGTGAGTACAGACAATTCATAAAAACTTTTTCTGAAAAAACTAACATCATGAACAAGAGATTTTTTATTGTTATAGACTTCGATCACGGCGAAGGTACAAATAGTGAAAGTGGGGGCGGATTTTTAAGTAGTTTTGGTATTGGTAAGCAAGGGGTACAGATTGGAGACAGGGAAGTAGAAGAATGGCGCACACAGCTAGAGCAGAGAATATCGGTTGTAGCAGGTGGGCTTTCTGGCTTGGGTTTACAAGTAAATCTGCTTGGCACAGAAGAACTAATAGAGCTATTTTACAAAATTTATAACCCAAATATGGAAATAAAATCGGCAGAAATGACGAGCTAAACATAGTTCAAAAATCCCCACCTAACCTCCCCTTTGAAAGGGGAGAGATAGTGCTGAAAGTGCAAAATTAAAACTAAAAATATGGCATTTATAAGATACAACGATAGTTTGAAGACCATAGCAAAAAATTTAAGAAAAAATCAGACACCCGCAGAAAAAGAAATGTGGAACTACTTAAAACTTAACTATCCAGAAACAAAATTTCTAAGACAAAAACCTCTTGATTATTTTATTCCAGACTTTTACTGTATAAAAAAGAATTTAATAATAGAAATAGATGGGGAAGTGCATGAAAATTTAAAAGGTAGGGATTTAGAAAGAGATAGAATTTTTTTAGAAAAATATAAAATCAAGACGATTAGATTTACGAATGAAGATGTATTTTACAGAAAAGAATTTTTGAAAAAAAATTTAGACGAAGTGTTGCACTAAACTCCTCCTTTCAAAGGAGGTTGGGAGGATTTTGCACTCAGAGGCCAGGGAGGATTTTACTTTTAAGTGTTATACTATTTTTATGTCATTTTTAGATACACTTTTTTCTTCTGCAAAAGAGGACGCAATAAATAAACAACAAACAACACTTACTCTTAAAGATATTCTTTCACCGAGCGCTATTAAAATTGACTCCAACACTATAAATGTTTCAGGTGCCTATTCTCGTACTTTTTTTGTTATTTCTTACCCAAAACTTTTGACAGATTCTTGGTTGTCACCACTTATTAATCTGGACAAAGTTTTTGACATTTCTATTTATGTTTACCCAATAGACACTGCTACAATTTTAAAAAAGTTTGAAAGGAAAGTTGCCGAAGTGGAAAGCCAAATCTTAACTAGAAACGAAGAGGGGAAAGTACGTAGTCCCGAGCTAGAACAAGCATACCAAGACCTGGAAAACTTGCGAGATGCACTTACCCAAAGTGAAGAAAAAATGTTTGATGTAGGAATTTACATCACCATGTATGGATCAACTCTTGTAGAGCTAGACAAAGCCGAAACCGAGCTTAGAAGCATGTTTGAATCGCGAAGTATTTTTATAAAATCGGCAATTTTCCAACAAGGAGAGGCATTTACATCCAACATTCCAGTTGGAAAAGATATTTTAGGAGTACACACCAAATTAAATACTGGGCCACTTTCCTCTACTTTTCCATTTGTCTCTGCAGACTTAACTCAAGACAAAGGAATACTCTATGGTGTGAACCGCCACAACGCCTCGCTTGTAATTTTTGACCGCTACTCTATGGAAAATTACAACTCTGTGTGTTTTGCACGCTCGGGAGCTGGAAAATCTTACACTATCAAACTAGAAATTTTACGCTCGCTTATGTTTGGCGTAGATGTAATTGTTATTGACCCAGAGTACGAATATAAACACTTGTCAGAGGCGGTCGGTGGCAGAACTTTCAATCTTTCACTTTCCTCTGACCACCACATTAATCCTTTTGACTTGCCACGCGTGGGAGACGACGAGTCTCCGCAAGAAGTTTATAGGTCGCATGTCATAGAACTAGTTGGGCTTTTTAGAACTATGCTAAGTGGCCTGACCCCAGAAGAAGATGCGCTTGTGGACAGGGCAATTTCGGAAACCTATGCTCTGAAAGATATCGACCCAGATTCTGGCTGGGAAGGGAAAGATGTCCCGCTACTAACCGATTTTGAGCTTGTACTTGGTGGAATAGACGGGGCAGAGAGTATTTTGACAAAAATCTCAAAATATACTCGTGGCACTTGGGCGGGATTTCTAAACCGACCTACAAATGTAGACATAGACAGAGCAATGGTAGTTTTTTCTATTCGTGACATGGAAGACGATCTGAAGCCAGTTGCCATGTACCTCATCACTCACTTTATTTGGAATGCTGTACGACGTAAACTTAAAAAACGTTTACTTGTAGTAGATGAAGCTTGGTGGATGATGAAAGCTGAGGACACCGCTTCATTTCTTTCTTCTTTAGTGAAAAGGGGTAGGAAATATTACCTTGGCATTTCTACCATTACTCAAGACGTAGGCGACTTTTTACGCTCACCCTACGGTGCACCAATAGTCACCAACTCATCTATACAACTTCTTTTGAAACAGTCCCCACTTGCAATTGACTTGCTGCAACAAACTTTCAATCTTACAAATGAAGAGAAATTTTTATTGCTGGAAAGTGGAGTGGGGGAAGGAATTTTCTTTGCTGGGCTAAAGCACGTAGCTATAAAAGTTATTGCCTCCGATACTGAAGATAAAATTATCACATCTAACCCCGAGCAAATTCTGAAAGCCGAAGAGGAAAAACTAAAACTCCAAAACGCTAACTTGTCACCAGAGCTAGTGAATTAAAAATTTTAAATTTCTGAGTTATACTGTTTTCATGAAAAAAATTTGTTTTTTCTTTCTAATTTTTAATTTTTATAATATGGTCCTTGCAGATGACCTTTCTATTTCTAAATACCCAGAAACACCTAAAGAAGGTGAGGAAGTTACACTCACCATCGAAAGCAGTACTTATGACTTAAATAGGGCAACTATCGAGTGGAGTGTGGATGGAAGAGTTGTAGATAGTGGCATAGGGAGAAAGACTTTAATAGAAAAAGCTCCACCTGCTGGTACCAAAATTATAAGCTTAAAAATTACTCAGGATGGCTTAGATACTGGCGTCGCCCAAACTACAATTACACCAAATACTAGCCACATTTTCTACGAAGGTGCCGATGCCTATGTACCACCTTTTTATAAAGGCCGCCGCCTTCCTAGCCAAGAAGGACAAATAAGAGCTACGGTTTTTGATTTCAATGATGCTAAGTTTGTGGAAAACACGTCTAAAAATAATTACACTTGGATAGTAAATGACCAAAATAACAATGAGGTCAGTGGGTTTGGTAAAACTTTAAATATTATAAAACCTAAAGTTGTAGACAAAAGCATGACCATAAAAATAAAGGAAGAGGTTGATGGTGCACCAACAAAATTTGCTGACGTTTTAATACCTTTACAGAAAACTGAGACAGTTTTGTACAAAACTGACAGTCAAAATTTGCTACAAATGGCAGTAAATTCTACAGAATCTGGGTCGGAAATGTATCTAAACGTCGAGCCTTATTTTTTTTCTGTTAATAATAAAAGAAGTTCTCTACTTACATACACTTGGAAAATAAACAATAGCCCAATAAGTATTTCTGGTCCATGGTTTTTAAAAATAACAAATAAAGAAAAAGAAATCACTCAAATAATATTAAATATTTTTCAAAATAAAAAATTAACTCAGGAAAATGAAGTCGGTTTTATTTTTAAATCAAATTAATATGAAAAAAGTAATTTTACTAATATTAATTTTCTTAACAACTAATGGAACATTATTTGCACAAACAACCACCTGTTACGATGGACAAGGCAACCCTATCGGCCCTTGTAGTAATCCGGACACAACAGCACCAGACATAGCAGCAGCAGAGAGAATAGGTCATAGACAAGCAGGCTGTGAGTTAGATAATCAAAACTATAATCCCAAAACTGATAAATGTGAAGACAAACCACCAGTCACTTCAACAACACAACATGATGCACAAAATACTGTTCAAAAAAATAATGGTGTGACTGGGTGTGCATCTGATGCCTGCAGGCAAGGCAAAACCGGTGACGGGGTGATAAGATACAAAATGACATCTATCGATAGTGGACAAGGGGTTCAGAGTACACCTTTTATTGATTTGGGAATTTTTAGTGGTGGGGTGTTTGAAATAAACCCAGCCGACGACTCCAAACTAACAAACCTTATACAAGCTATTTTTGATTTATTAATAGGGGTTACAATAGCTCTTTCAGTTATAATGTTTATGTTTGGTGCATTTGAAGGGATAATAAGTGGGGGAACGAACACAGCAGAAAAACTAAAAGGAAAAAAAAGAATGAGA
>JAYTYL010000069.1:0-8598 GCA_043742405.1 bacterium | reverse complement strand
AAATTTATTTTGTAAACTTCTACTAAGCAGAATTTTTCCTAAAAAGTTTTGATACCACTCTTTTGCTTTTAGAAAATATTCTTCTTGCAAATCTGTAAACCAATTTTCTTTATGCTTATCCGTTGAAAGTATGGTGGCTAGAATTGGTACCATACCAAGCGCTACAAAGATAGACGCAATCAGTACAAAAATGATTGTAAACGGGATAGACTTTACAAACTGTCCTACTATTCCCGACAGGAAAAATAAAGGGAAGAAAACCGCTACTGTTGTCATAGTACCAGCAATAAGTGGCCAAGAATATTCTTTTAGAGAGGCTTTGGCGGCATCCTCCACATTGCCATGTGTCTTTAATCTGGTATGTATGGCTTCGGCAACAACAATACCCGAGTCAACTAAAATTCCGATTGCCAAGATTAACGAAAATAACGAAAGGAAGTTTATAGTATTTCCAGATAAATAAATACCGATAAAAGCTATCACAAAAGAAAGTGGAATGGAAAGGCCAGCGACAATTGACTCTCGCCAACCAATAGTCAAAAACAAAATTAACATTACCAAGATTACAGTTTCCAAACCTGTGCGAGAAAGCTCGCGCAAGTCTCTTTGTACGTCTTTTCCCTTATCGACAGAAACTACGACGTTTGCGCCACTTAAAATACTTCCTTTCAACACTTCAATTTTATTTCGTACAGCAGTTGTAATGGTGGTGATGTCACCGCCAGATTTTTTGTGAATATAAAGTGAGATGGAGTTTTGTGATGGCTCTCCAGCAACCGAAATCCTCGAATAAGTTTTTGGTGCCTCAAGGCCGTCAGAAATAAAAGCTATGTCGCGCAAATACACCAGTACCCCAGAATTTGTTTGTAAAGAAATATCCGGCACTTGGTTTGCTTCGTCTATTCTGCCTGAAAATTTTATCGGATAATCAACATCGGCTACAGTTATTTTTCCTACTGGGGCAGAAGCATTGGCAGACTGAATAGCTGCCACGACTTGTGTAAGTGAAAGCCCATATTTTGCAAGTTTGTCTTTCTGAATTACAACATCAACCTCTCTTTTTCTAACCCCTGAAATGTCGATCGAGGAAACTCCAGCAACTTTTTTTAATTCTCGTTCTAAATCGTTAGACAAGGTAGTGAGTTGTTTACCTGCCAAATCTTGCGAGACAGACAAAATCAGAACTGGTTGGTCTGCAAAGTTTACTTTTGCAACTGTAGGTGCGTCAACCTCACTAGGCAAATCACGTTTCCCCTTGTCTACTGCATCTTTCAGACTTTGGATAGATTTTTCCACATCTGCCTTAGGTAAGAATTGTGCCGAAACGACCGAAACCCCATCAATGGAACTAGAGGTTATTTTGTCGATGTTATCGACATTTGAAATACTTTGCTCCAGCTTGTTGGTCACTAGTTTTTCCATATCTTCAGCAGAAGCACCACGTAAAGTAGTAGTAACGATCCCAATTGGGATAATGACTTCAGGTGCGGACTCTTTTGGAATAGCAAGAATTGTTCCGAGGCCTACCAGGACCAAAGCCCAAATAAGCATGATGGTAAAAGCACGCCGTGTTAAGAAAAAATTCCAAAAGTTATGCATAAATTATTTTTGTTTTACCTGCACAGTTGCACCGGTTTTTAAACCTCGTGCATCTTTCACTATTAGCATGTCGCTCCTAAGCCCAGATTCTATTTGTATATCTTCTCCCATAAGCGCACCAGGAACAACTCCCATAGCTTGTAAAGTGTTCGTGTCAGAAAGCGTAAAAACAAAGGCACCGTCAGGAGTTATTTTAATTGCAGAGAGTGGGATTTTTATTTTACTTATCTTTACTACTGGAGAAGTATTTGTTTTTTGAATCTGAATTCTAACAGATTCTCCATTTATAAAATTTGCTTTAGCATCAATTATTCCCACGCGGACTTCTATTTTTTTAGTAACTGGGTCAACAGCTCCTGCAATTCTAGTTACAATACCAGCTTTACTATTTGCATCACTCCCATTTATTAAAACATTATCTCCCACAACAATTCTTCTCGAATCCTCTTCTGAAACATAAGCTTTTATTTCTAGAGCCTTGTTGTTAGAAACGACAGCTACCTGAGAAGTCATTGGTACAAAGTCACCAGTTTGGACAGATAGAGAATTCAGTGTCCCCGTTATTGGACTGCGAACGAAAGTTTTTTGTAGTCTTGCGAGTGCACCGTCGTAGGCACCGAGAGCTGTTTTTACATTTGCATCGGCAGAGGAAACACTTGGCGTTTTGTCACTTCCACTGCGGCCGGCTATTTCTTGAGCTGCCAAACTATTGGTAAGTGCCACGCGCGCTTGTGTCACTCCAGAAATTAGTCCCAGAACTACACTTCTGCCCACGCTCACACTTGCTTGACCACTTGAAATTGTTGCTTGCGAGGTCGCATCAGTCGAAATAGCTTTGTTGTAAACCAAAGATAAATTGTCTAAATAAGTTTGCAGAGTTTGCAAATCAATTTTAATATTTAAAAGTTCAGTACTTAAATCACTATTTACAGAAAGTGTAGAATTGGTTTGCTTTCTATTTTCCAAAAGTTTTTCTATTTGTACACGTTGGTTTACAATTTTCCCTTCCAAGACTTGGTCGGTAGTTTGAACTTTTAGCTGCAAATTTATCGCGCGAGGATCAACATATATACCATCGACTTTGTTGTGAACCGTATCTTCCATAGTTGTGTAGGCAGAATTGATAGTATTTAGTACGCTGGCTTTTGTATCGCCGATAGTATTGTTGGTGGTCGCACTGTTTATAAGCTGGATATCTTTGGCTGCTTTTGCAGATTCGTAAATTCCCTGGGCCTGAAGTACACTCGCTCGCTCGGCTGCATTTTCAAACTCAGCTATTATTTGCCCGGCAGTCACAAAGTCTCCAAGTTTCCTATAAACTTTTGTAAGTTTGCCCGAGCTTTCAGCTTGGATTTTTGCTTCACTTACAGATGTCACAGTCCCTACAAGAGGTATAGAAGATGAGCTATTTGCAAAATCTCCTATATTTAATAGTTCTACAGATCTTTGTGGAGTCTCTATTGCAATAGTGATTTGGTTAGAAAAAATATATTTATATCCAAAAAATATTACCGCCAAAAGTACTACTATTACTCCTCCCTTCCAGTATATATTTAACTCCAAAAACCATAGCTTTAGTTGGTTAAAAATAGCTTTACCTAAAAAGTAAATTTTTTTGAAGTGTATGTTAATTTGCATGTTTATATATTAACACGATATAAACTTTTTTTCCAGATTTATTTAGTTGCGGGAAAAGGCGCGGCGACCACCGAGCCAGCTCTGCCCAAACCTGTCGGCGCCCACGCCCCACTTCCGACCGGAAGCGTCCCAGAGAAGATAGACAGAGCGGACTTGTTTACCGTCTTTACTTTTAACATAGAAGATATTTGCATAATCATCGGTTTTTAAATCACCAGTTTTTATTTCATTATTAAATATATACATTTGTTGTTCCAATAAAGTTTGGATTTCTTGTATAGTCCAGAGTTTGCTTTGGTCGGTTGTAGGAAGTATTTCCCCGTTCTGTCCCACTTCTATGCCTAATCTGGCACAAATTTGGTTGTCATAAGCAGTTTTATTTAAATCCATATGCTTCACTTGGTTTATTGTGGTTGTAGGTTTTTCTACCTTACAGTGTTCGGTAGGGTTGGAGTAAATATATACTCCTGCTTCTGTGTATTCTCTTTGTATCAGACCTTTCTTTTTTGGTTCACGACCTGTGAAGAATTTTGCTTCTGTTAATGTTAATTTTTCTTGGAATTTGGTAAGTGGCAATTTCAAATTTTCTGGTTTACCAAATATGGGAGTTGGGAACAGTATGTCTTCTTCGGGGACTTCACCTTTGTTTTTTATTTCTCCACTTGTAGTTATTACTTTACCTCTAAAGACACCTTCGTCTTCCAAATGATTTATTCCGTTTATGGTTTTAAGTTCTCCTTTTCTTACCAAATTTATGAGGAAAGTTACAAGGGATAGTGTGTAGGGTGAGTTTGCAGGGACACGACCTTCTCCCTTTGGTTTGTTTCCCTCTATTTGTTGTATGCTTTTATTTTTAGTATTAAATTCAATAGCCACTAAGTTTTTATTTGTGCCTTTTTCTTTTAATACAAGTATTTGCGTATCTGGTTTTTGTAGGTAATATTCCGTGTGGCTTCTACCCAAACAGTTGCCAGGTAAATCTGTGCCGATAGATTGAAAAGCCAGTTTCTTTTGGGCATTATCTCCAACAACTTTACAGAGTTTAAAATTATTATCTGCCTCAATAGTTTCAAACCCTATTTCTGCTTTTTCTTTTGCTTCGTTACTCAATTTTATTTTACTTTCTCGCTCATGCCAATCTAATAAATTTTGCACATTCATTCCTAATTTTCCATTTTCACCTAAAAATCTCTTTTTTGTAGTTTGATTATCTGTAAGTGCGAGCGAGATTATGGCATCTATTAATGTCGGGATATTGCCAGTTTTGACCACATCACTTATTCATGTATTAGCAAAGTAAAGATAAATTTTCTTTTTAAGATTTACTCTTTCTGTTTCGGTTAAATTATCTATTCGGAAATTGAAAAAAGTATCTGCTTCGGATTTTCTTCTAAAAGTTGTTAAAAACTCTCGTGTGCTAACCCAGGCTTTTTGTTTTTCTTTGTTTGGGAATTCATGCATATTTTTTTATATATGACTCTTATTGTTATAAATAGCATAACATAATTTTCAACTTATTTTTGTTCGTCTTTTTCTTTTTTATATTCCTTTAGGGTGTGCCAAAAAGTAGCTACAATTTCTTTTTCTTTGCTCGCAGTTGCCAGGAAAAAGTCTCGCGACTTTTCGTACAAATAATCTGTAAATAATGAAAGCCATTTTAAAACAATCACAAAAAAGTGTAGCAGCCAATGCAAAAAATTATTTAAATATTTTAAAAAAGTCATTTTTAAACTTTCTAAAAAGTCAAAAACCAAATTTTTAGCTTCTTGTAAATTATTCATATCTTCTTGCTCTATTCCTCTCTTCTTTGAAGAGGGACTTGAGGTGAGGCTAAATAAAAACTTCATACCAATATAAACACCAACTAAAACAAGTGGAATTGAAAAAAATAAATACGAACTAAGCATATCTCACAAATTTTACAATTTGCGTATTTTCTCCAAATTTTTGGACTGCGTCGTTTATAAGTTCAGACACTTTTTTAGATGGGTCTTGTAGATATTCTTGCTGCAAGAGCTCTTCGGTAGTTTCGGGAGACATACCTGCAACGTGCATAGCGATACCATTTGCAAGAGCGACAAACTCTAGGTTTTGGGCTACGAAGTCTGTCTCACAAGCCAGTTGTACAAGTGCTCCCACTTTCCCACCTTGGTGTATGTAGGCAGCTGAACAAACCGCACCAAACGCTCGGTCACCTTTTTTAGCTGCATCGGTAGCAGCTCTCTCACGGAGAGTTGTTTTTGCTTTTTCCATATCCCCTTCCGCTTCTTCTAAGGCCTTTTTACACTGCATTATAGAAACACCTGTCGAATCCCTTAACTTCTTAACTTCTTCCATTGTTATTGTCATATTTTTACTTGTGCTAAATTTATTAATTTAATTTTTCCTAAGTTGTCACTTTTAGTCCACACATCATTATCTATTTCTAAGTTTTTTTCTTTTCTAAAATCTTCTAAAACTTTTTTCAAACTTTCCTCAAAACTTTCATTAACAATTTTGTTATCTGGATTAATTCGTTTTATAGAATATATATTATTTCTACTTTTAATAATTTCCCATCTTAGACCAACCTTACTTGCCTGCCATTCTTCAGTAGACATATCAATTTGAGCTTCAGCTCCTGCAACCTCAGCTTCCTTTTCATTATGGAAGTCAGCTGTCTGGGGATAATTTATTAGATTTTTATTATTTGGTATTTCCATATTAATAATAGATATATTTTAGTGATTATTTATTTACCACATCTTCCACCCCAGCTTCGATTTTCTGTGAAATATAGTCTAGCACGATTTGTATTGCTTGCGCAGATGAGTCATTCATAACTATTGGGTATTGCACTTCTTTTATATTACAGTCAGTGTTGGAAATAGCAACAACTGGCAAACGCATATATTTCGCTTCGGCTTGTGAAATTGCTTCATGTTTGTTGTCCACTAAAAATACCGCTGCAGGTAAATTGGTAACTACCGAAAGTCCACCAAAATTTTTCGTCATTCTTTCTATGTCACGATCAATAAGTACTTGTTCTTTTTTTGTAAATACCGAAAATTCGCCTTTCTCTTTTTTGGCGATTAGGTCATGCATTTTTTCTACACGTTTTTTTATTTCTCCAAAGTTTGTAAGAGTTCCGCCAATGAAACGGTCACCCGAGTAAGGCAGTACTAGCTTCAAACCAAAATTTGTAACTTCGGCACGGGCTTCAGGCTTGGTACCAACAGTTAAAAACTGTCTTTTGTCAGCAACTATTTTTGCCAAAAAGTCGGCGGCTTTTTCTACCTGCTCAACAGTTTTCATAACGTCAATAATATCTTTCCCAGACTTCACGCTATAAAGTGAAGGTTTAGCACTTGGGTGACGTCTTGCTTTTGCATATCCAAAATGTCCTCCCGCTACTACTAATTTCTCAGCCAATTCTTGTTTTGTCATATTTTATTTTATTTTTTTCTAATTCAAAAGACTTTTATTACAACACCTAAACTCGTACAACCCATAAGAATAAGTTTTACACGTACGTTTTGGCTCGGGTGAGCAAAATACCCCGATGCTATAACTGCTTTTAGCACTCCCATATTCTAGCACACTCCCTTGACAAAATCAATATGTAAGTATATACTTACATACAAGTAAATAAGACCCTGTGTAGTAGGCACCCGTTTGGGAGCCTGTAAATCTCACAGGGCTTTACTTTTGCAATAAATCATAATATTTGCTTTCAGCTTTCTCATACTTTTGAAACACAGACCATGAAACAAAATCTGCAATTTGCAGACCTTTTACTTTCTCAGGTCTAGAAAAAATAACCTGTAAACTATTCTTTCTGGCAATTGTATTTAATTTTTTTAAAACACTTTTTCTGGAATCTTTTATTGAAACGAAAACTTTTTCAACGTTATATTTTGCAAGTTTTGTTAAAAGTCTTTCAAAAACTTCTTCATAGTAATCATATTCTTCTCTTCTTTTTTCTACTACATCGTATTCAATTTTAAAATCATAATTTTTGATTTCGCTTATAAACTTGTTTTTCACTTTATCATTTTCATCTGTTGCATGAATATGGTTTTTCTTTTGTTTTCCAAGTTGAGATTTCTTAAAAACTTTCTTAGCAATTCTTTCAGCAGTAAATTCTTCAAAAAATAAACTAGCAGCAATCAAAAAATAAGTGCTACTTCGTTTTGAAAAACCAGATTCTCCAGATTCGTCAATATATGCAAACATAATTTATTCATTTTAACACGTGCAAAGTAAATAGTTCCTCTGTACTTTTTTTCAAGATATGCTAGAATGTGTTTACTATATAAATGCCAAACCCTTACAAACCTTTCAATAACTCTATACCATATCAAAAAACTCCCTACGATAAATTCAAAAATTCTAGGACGCAGATGAATGAAAATATTCGCTCGAATGAACTTCGTGTCTTAGATGCCACTAACCACAACTTAGGCGTTCTTACTAAAATGGAAGCTTTGCAAATAGCAAAAAAGGCTGGCCTCGACCTAATTGTGACTGCCGAAACTGCAAGTCCACCTGTTGCTAAAATAATAGACTATGGCAAGTGGATGTACGCCGAATCAAAAAAGGAATCTCTAAAAAAGGCTAACGACCAAAGTACGGAAACTAAAATCCTACGTGTGTCCATTGGTATTGGGGAGGGCGACTTAACAAATAAAGCCAAACAAGGAAGTGAATGGCTAAAAGAGGGTCACCGTGTAAAAATAGAGCTTAAACTACAAAGACGTGAAAACTTTATTGATGCAAATTTCTTGAAGGAAAGAATCCAAAGAATTTTGATTTTGTTTACAGAGAATTACAAGATTGCCGAGCAAATAAAGAAAATTCCTAATGGCATGACCATGGTAGTGGAAAAAGCCAAGGGAAAAATTGGTGACTCAGAAGCTGACTTGAAATTGTAAGACGAAATCTAAAGTTAGTCTATTGTAATTACTGGTAAATCTTTAGAGAGCGCAAGTCTATGAACAGTTGCGTGGGCCCTAGAGCCTTCTTCAATAGCTACTAAAGATTTGAAGGCACTCTCGATATCTTTTTCCTTTCCATTTAATGATAAAATTTCTGAAGACAATTTTTCTGATAATTTTTGAATCATCAATTGGTGCCACGTAGATGAATAAACAAAAACCTGTGAATCTCTTTTTTTGCCAACCAAAGATGGCAATGTTTTTTCTGGGTTGTTGAGCACAACCACAGCTTCTTCTGCATGAGAACCTGAAAAAATTTCTGTATCAAAAATTTGCTCATTCCGGGTTTGTAAATTAGCTACAAAATCTATTAATTTTTTTGGGGTATTATACTTCGGCATATCGTTTTGTATTCCCAAGCAATGCCCACACCCTGCAAAGAACA
>JAYTYL010000068.1:0-2955 GCA_043742405.1 bacterium | reverse complement strand
TGACAACCGGTGCAGGGATTTCAAAACTTTTTGGAAATGTTTCTTGGGTTTCTTATAATAAATACGGTAAAAATTATACAATATGGTATGAAGACAAAGACTCTTTTTCTGCCAAGCTAAAACAAGTGCAAGAGGCAGACATAGGTTCTATTTCAATATGGGTGCTTGGTGACGAAGACCCAAAAGTATGGACTTTATTTAAATAAATTTTGCACTTCCTCCAACTCTTTAAAATCTGCATCTTTTGCGATTTCTGGGTTCAGATCAGATTCTTTGTTCATAGGTATTAAATGAAGATGTAAATGTGGCACACCTTGTCCAGCTAAAACAAATGCTACTTTATCTGAATTAAAAATGCTTTTCATTTTTTTAGCTAGTTCTTTACCAATCTTAATTATTTCTGATGAGGTTTTATCTGTAGAAACTAAAATATCTTCGACGTGAATTTTAGGAATTAAAAGAGTGTGACCTTTAGTGTGAGGTTTGATAGTTAGAAATCCTAAAAAATTTTCATCTTCATAGACTTTATAAATTGGGATTTCGCCAGCGACAATTTTACAAAAAATACAGTTTTCATTTTTATTTATCATAAATATATTTTACTAATAAGCCACAGTAAATGCAAGGGCTTTTATTCCCAATTTTTTTTCTATAGTCGTACGTGCTTCGTTTATGGTTGCACCACTTGTTGTCACATCATCTATTAGTATATAAATATTGGCATTGCCGCCAAGAGTACTGTGTCTCTCGGTTTTTGAAATAGAAAAAGTATTTCTTATATTTTCAAATCTTTCCACTCTAGAATCAGTTTTATTTTGTTGTTTTTTAGAATTTTTTTGTAGAATATTTAGTACAGTAGCGTGGGTGTAGCTCGCGCTACCCGAGTTTATATTTTCTGCAATTGCAGTTGCAATTAGCTCTGCATGGTTGTGGAGTCGTAAATCACTTTTGTTTAAAGGAATGGGAATTAGAAAAACATTTTGGAATTCAAGTTTCACTATTTCTTTGGCCAAAACTTGCCCAAATTTTTTGGCAACTTCGCCGTTATGATAATATTTTAAGTCTTTTAAGAGTTTGGCAACTTCCTCATTTTTGAATTTATAAAATGAATAAATGTTATTCCTATAAATAGGAATTTGTGGAATTGCTAAAAAACAATTTTTACAAATAGACTCTGTAGTAATTTTGCAAAATATGCATTTAGTGGGGAATAAAATATTTAAGATTTTTTGTAACATATTTATATTTTAACATAACAAAAAACACTTCTCAGTTTAGAATACTGGGAAGTGTCATTTTGCGAGTTGTGAGCTTTTACCTCTCCATTCCCATTCCAAACATAGGAAGTTTTAAGCCAGCATTTTTCAAGATACTCATTACACTTTCTCTCGCAGTTTTTTCCGCATTCATTTGTGTAGAGAGATTTGAAAAAGTTGTGGAATCTATTTTTGCAAATGCAGTTGTGGATGCTTTTGCTTGAAAGTCAGTATAATTTCCAGCTAAGATAAGGCCGATAACATTTACCCTCGACATTTTGTGATCCATTTTTTTGGACATCATTTTATGCATGCCACTTCTGTCTTCATGTTCTATTTGTGGGTTAGTCGAAGTTGCTTGAGCGTTTGCAAGAGCGAGAGTTGCAAAAGTGGTAATTGTTGTAATTGCTATAATTTTTTTTTGCATAGTTTTTAGATTAAATTTTAATATGTAACTTTATGTGTTACTTTTATTACTACGCTTGGCATTTTTTTTTGTTTCAAATCTTTTTTGTACTTGGCTTTGTATAATTTGCCCTACCAATTTCCAAGATTTTTTTGCACTCCTCACTTATTTTATTTCTCTTAAAGTTTTCATTATGTTGGTGAGAATTATTTTTCAAGCTGCTTCGGCTATTTTCAAATGGCAAAATTACGCATGCATCTATACTCTTTTCTTCAACGTCAATACCAACTACACGCACTTCTGCATCTATATTTATAAATTGTTTTCCTTCAGTTCCTTCGTCAAATTCTATTTGTTCTGTGTGTTGATTATGAGATAGTTCAAAGCTTGAAGTGCTGACCCCAGTTATTTTACCTACCAATCGCCCCAAGTCTGGCCTATCCCAATTTTCAATTTTCCTATTCTGTATACTTTTGTACGAGTTAAAAACCGGATCATGAAAATTATCATCGATTATTTTTCCGACAGCCAAGTTATTTAAAAGAATAGCTAAAATCAAACTCAGAATACCTGCGACTATCAAAATTTTACCACCCTCGAACTTGTAACCATTTTTAGTTTTTCGCCAAGAAAAAATAGCAATACAGATAAATATAATAGCAAATAAAATAAACGGGTAGGGGAGTATATGAAAATAAAAATTAAGTTGGCTTTTGCTAATATGCTTTATGTAGTCGCTCTCTAAATTTTCTAAAATAAAAATTATTGGTGCTAAGGAAATAGATACAAAAGCTATCGATAGAACAACTGCACCCCAGAGAGAAAAATCTTTTACTAAAAAATACCAAAAAGAAGTAGGTTTTATCTTTTCATTTTTTATTTTCTCTAAAATTTTGTCTTCTATATTTATGTGCATATATTTGTTAAGTTTTTTTTGAGTTCCCTCTTGGCTCTATATATTAGTGTTGATACGGTTCCAATAGGGATTTGTAAGATGTCGCCAATCTCGGCATATTCTTTTTCTTCTATGTATTTTAAGATTAGTATATTTTTGTATTTTTCATCTATTTTATTCAGCGCTACTTTTATCATATCTCTGGTTTCTTGCCTGGCAAAATTTTCAATAAAATTATCTTGAGGCTCGTCATTTTTTATGTTATTTATAAAATTTTCCTCCTCGTAGTCTTCAAAATTTATCTGTGGTCGTATAGATTTTTTGCGATACCAAGAGATTGTTTCATTGTGAGTTATTCTGTATGCCCAAGAGGAAAATTTCAAATTTCTATTAAAAGC
>JAYTYL010000067.1:0-1902 GCA_043742405.1 bacterium | reverse complement strand
TGGAATATTTCCGCCTGATGCAGGCGATGCTACATTGCCATGATCTGAATTTGCCTGAACCAATCCAGTGCGGTCGAGCCGTATTTCTTCTAGACGCCTTTGCTCAGCGTCTGTTATAGCTGCAATTTTAGGTGTGTCGGCTGTAGTTTTGTTACCAGTGAGCACACCCAAAATTTTGGCTATTTTTTCACTAAAAGTGTTGGCATCAGTGACATTACTTTCATTTGGTTTAATATTTGTCTCATCTGAATGGTTTTTAGTCTCATCGAGATTTGTGTTATTGTTTGAACCAACAAAATTACTTTCTTTAATACTTACAACTTCCGTAACTGGTTTAAAAACAAAACTTCCTCCAAAATTAATTTTTCTAATTATACCATCCAAGCCAAAATTTTGAAAAAAACTGGTGTAATCAAATGCGTAAGTTATTTGATAAAATGACATAGCGACAAACAAAATCAAAAATATTTGTGCAAATTTTTTCATACTATATATTGTAGCACGATTTCTCAAGCATTCATCAACTTTTTATACACTAAATACATTGCTTTTGCATCAGCAAGCGCAGTATGAGCATTTTCATTTTTAATTTGAAACAAATCGCACAAATATTTTAGTGAATATTTTACATCGTCACGGTTGTATAGTCTGGCAAAGGCAATAGAAATTGTGTCCAGCTTGTAGCGCTTCATCGGGTTGTCCATGCCAGCACGCTCGAAAAATTTATCCATAAATGGTGCGTCGAAAGTAATGTTATGCGAAACTTGAATAGTATTTTCTAGCTTTCTGGCTAAAAATTCGGCTGCGTTTTTCATGTCGGGTGCAAACATCCACTCGGCCTCGGTATAACCATTTATCCGCAGCGCGTCTTCCTCAGCGTCTTCTATCCGACTAGGTTTTATTTTCAATTCAAATTCTTCTATTATTTCTACTGCAGGACCTCGAGTATTGTCACGCGGAACTTGTTTTGCCAAAACTACACCTACCTGTATGACTTCATGTTTATTAAAATCAAGCCCAGTAGTTTCTACATCCAAAAATGCCAGTATAGAATCTTTCATGTTTTTATCTTAAATATTTTTTTATATTTTTCAAATGCTCACTGTGGGTCTTTCCGTAGTACATTTTACCATCTCTACCAGTAAGATAAAAAAGATAATCGTTTGCAGTTGGGTTGATTGCTGCATCAAGAGCATTTATACCAGGGTTAGATATTGCTCCTATTGGCAAACCAACATTTACATATGTATTATAATTATTTTTTGTTTTCAAGTCTGAGTAAAGAGTCCTGCTTTTCCAAACGTTATTACCATAGAGTACAGTTGCATCTATTTGTAACGGCATATTTATTTTCAAACGATTTTGTATTATACCCGAGATCATCTTCATATCTTCAGGATTTTTTCCTTCACGCTCCAAAATAGAAGCGATTATAACTTCTTGGTTTGTGGGTACCTTGCCAAACTTAGCAAACGTTTCTTTGTAAAACTTATTTTGGAACTCACTAAGAATTTCAGTATTGGTATAAGTTTTGTAAAAATAATATGTATCTGGAAACAAGTAGCCCTCGCTGCTGCTTGCAAGAAAACTTTTCTTGTCAAAGTTTTTAATAATAGTTGCTATTCTGTCTGCAACCTGCTTTTTAGTAAAACCTTCAGGTATTAACACTGCCACACTCGACGGTCGTGTAGTTATGGTTCTCACTATTTCAAAAGTCGACATCGGCCGCGAAAAAGTATATTCTTCGGGGTAAAACCTACTAAATCCAAATATTTTTGACACGAGTTTGGCATAAAATATATCTTTTATAAATCCTTGGTCTTTTAATTTTTGAAATATTTCAACCCCACTCTCATCTTTTAAAATTACAAAACTAACTTCCCCTTCATTTAATTTTGGAAA
>JAYTYL010000066.1:0-7571 GCA_043742405.1 bacterium | reverse complement strand
TAGGTATATTTTTTTTATCAAACTCCTCTTGCCATTGTCGGAAAGTTATTTTTATACTTGGATCAATATTTGGTCTTATTTCATCTACCCAAGTTGCATCCTCTTTAATGCCTTTGCGTACACTTTCAGCTTCTGCTTTGTCAGCTACTCCCTTAACATAGTTTTTACTAAGACCTGGTTCTGTTTTCATAAATTTTAATTATTTTTTTAATATGTATAAAGTATACAGCTAGTTTTTAAAATCTTGCGCAAATGTAAATAGGTTTTGGTCGCAACCAAATGCAGCTAAGGCTTGCAAGCCAAATGGCAAACCTGCCGAATCAAAACCACTGGGAATATTTATCCCCGGCACACCTGCTAAGTTTGCTGGCACAGTAAAAATGTCTTCCAAATAAAGAGTCATCGGGTCTTTTTTTTCTCCACTTACAAATGCTACCGTAGGTGAAGTTGGCATGAGAAGTATGGAAACATCAGAAAATATATTTTCAAAATCTTTTTTTATTTTGGCACGAATAATTTGGGCCTTACCATAGTAAGCATCAAAGTATCCATGTGACAAAACAAACGACCCTAAAATAATTCTACGCTTAACCTCTGGCCCGAAAAATTTGCCACGGTTTTTTGCAAACAATTCTTTGTAATTCTTTATATCACCTACATCTCCTCCTCCAAAACGTAAACCATCCATACGTGACAAATTTGTAGAAACTTCAGCTGTGTTTATAATATAATATACAGAAAGTGCATATTTCAAACTTGAAATTGTAACTGGTTTTACTTCATAACCTTTTGCTTCTAACTTCTCTAAGCTTTCAAAAAAGTTTTTCTTTACTTCTTCATTTATACCCTCACTTTCAATGTACTCTTTTGGATAAGCTACAACTTTGGAATATTTATTTTTGTTTTTTATTTTGTTGCGCAAATTATCTGGTATTGTTGTTCCGTCTAGTAAATCTTGATGCCCTATCAAATCATAGACCAGTTTTATGTCTTCTGCATTGTTGGCAAAAATACCTATTGTGTCAAGCGAAGAAGCAGCAGCTATGAGACCAAAGCGTGAGTTACCGCCGTAGGAAGGTTTGAACCCATACACACCACAAAGGGAAGCTGGTTGGCGGACAGAGCCTCCTGTGTCACTACCTAGCGCGAGCAAACAAAGATTTGAAGCGAGGGAAGCAGCCGAGCCAGAAGAAGACCCACCGGGTACACGAGTCTCGTCGAGCGGGTTTAAAGTTTTACCATAGGCTGAGTTCTCGCCAGAACCACCAAGCGCAAACTCGTCCATATTTGTCCTCCCGAGAATTATGGCACCGTTTTCTTTTAAAATTCTCACCACTGTTGCATCATATGGTGCAACAAACTTCTCTAGCATTTTAGAGCCTGCCGAGGCCACATGACCTTTTACCAAAATACAATCTTTTACTAAAACTGGTATACCTTCTAGAATTCTAGCTTTACCAGCTTTATAATTTTCGTCAGCGATTTTCGCTTGTTGCAGTGCTTCAAAATGGAAAGTTTCTAGTACAGCATTCAAATGAGCTCTACTTTTGATTTCTTCTAAGTATTGCACAACCAAATCTGTTACAGAATAGTTTTTTGCTACAAAATTTTCTCTTGCTTCGGCTATTGATTTTGGAATATTTCTTATCATACTATTTTGTTTTATCTATAACTTTGGAAACTTTTACATAATTATCACTTGACTTAGACGCAATATTATTCATCATAATTTCTTTATCAAAATCTAAAATGTTTTCAACATCTCCTCGTACTTGTGAATCAAATTCAAACTCTACCCTAGCTTCACTTTCAAATTTTGAGACTTCTGAAACATGTGCAAGAATATTATTCAGATCTATAAAATACTCACTTTCTTCTATTTCTGTAAGTTCTATTTTCGACAGATCAGATAATTTCTTAATATCACTTATTCCCAGTTTTGCCATAATGAAGCATATTATAACATTTTTAAAAATTCATTCATAGTGATTGTCTTGGTGTTTAACTTTTTTGCTTTTTCCAATTTCGAACCTCCACCTTCACCTACAATTAAATAGCTTGTCTTTATATTTATTGCATTTTGGTTTTCACCGCCATTTTCTTTCACTTTCACTTCTATTTCTTCACGGCTAAAACCAGGAAATGTTCCAGTTATTGTGAATCTCAAATTTTGCAATTTTTTAGAAAGTGTATTATCTTTATAATCTTCTACTTTTACAAATTTCAAAATCTCTCTGATTTCTTTTTGTACTTCTTTATTGGTTTGCCATTTCTTTATCTCTAGAATAGTTTTCTCTCCAATACCATAAATTTTTTCCAAACTCTCAGTCTTTGCATTTAGAAAATTACTGAGAACGCAATAGCTTTTAGCTAAATCTATAGCAGTTTCTTCACCCACAGTCGGAATTGAAAGTGCAACTATGAATCTTTCCAATTTTTGGACGCGAGAATTTTGGATCGACGACAGTAAATTATTTATAGATTTTTCTTTAAAACCTTCTATGTTTTCGAAATCTTTAAATTTCAATTTGTAAATATCTGAAATATTTTTTATTTTTTCAAGAGAATACAACATTTCGACAGTACTCTCGCCAAGATCTTCTATATTGGCACATTTTTTGGAGGCGAAATAAATTATTTTATTTATTTTTTTGGCTTCACACTCTTCATTTAGGCAAAACAATTTTACACCTTCCACCCTCCGGGCACCTTCCCGAAGGGAAGGTTGCTTCCCTTCGGGAAGCTCCGCGGAGCGGTGAAGGGGTTTTTTACAAACAGGACACAATTTCGGTTCATGAATTATTTTCTCAGTCCCATCTCGCAAATTTTCCAATACTCCAAAAATCTGTGGAATAATGTCTCCTGCTTTCCTGACCATTACTCGGTCACCAATTTTGATACCAAGCCTTTTAATTTCATCGAAATTGTGAAGGGTTGCCCGCTTTACAGTACTCCCTGAAAGAGCAATAGGTGAAAGCTCTGCAACGGGAGTGATGGACCCGGTGCGCCCTACTTGAAAAGTGACACCTAAAATTTTTGTTACTGCTTCCTCGGCTGCAAATTTGTAAGCAATACCAAAGCGAGGGGCTTTTGCTGTATAACCTAAACTCTCACAAATATTGTATTCATTTATTTTTACTACCACACCATCAATTCCGTATTCTTGGCTCAACCTTTTTTCATTATTCCAGTTGTTATAAAAACTTTGTACTTCTTCTATATTTTTATAATATTCAGACTCTCTATTTACCGAAAATCCTAAAGTCTTTAGACGTTGATTTTTGTCTTTCTGGTTTATATTGGAGTCAGGAATATCGTAGGCAAAAAATTGCAAGTTCCTTGTTGCGACTATTTTCGGGTCAAGCTGACGGAGCGTTCCTGCAGCCACGTTTCTAGGATTCATATAGAGTTCTAGATTTTCTTTTTTTCTCAGAATATTTATTTTTTCAAATTCTTTTTTACTTAGCCAAACTTCACCAACTACTGTTCCAGAAAAATTTCTTCCCACTCCTGACAATGTAAGTGGTACAGTTTGGATTGTTCGTATATTTTCCGTAACATCTTCTCCCACTTCACCATCGCCTCTAGTTGCAGCCTGAATTAGCTCTCCATCTACATAATTTAAAATAACTTTCAGACCATCTATTTTCAATTCTGCAAAATAGGAAAAAGAGGCGCCATTTTTAATTATTTTTTTATTTCTTTCCTCCCATTTTTTGAGGTCCTCATAAGAAAAAACATTGTCGTAACTCCATTGTGCTATATTGTGTTTTATTTTTTTGAAGGCTTTTAGTATTTCACCACCAATTCTCTCCGTTGGACTATTCCTAATTTTGTACTCAGGGTGCTCTTCTTCCAAAGCCACAAGTTCTTTAAAAAGAGAGTCGTAAACTTCATCAGAAATCATTGGGGTATCATTCACATAGTAAGCTTGTCTGTGTTTTTCAATTTCTCGTCTTAGCACGTCTATTTTACTCTCAATATTTTTCATACAAGTACAATTATACCATCCCTAGAAATTAATATGTAAAATCTATCTCTCTCTCTATAACTTTTGTCGCATTGTCTGCACAGTCTCTACTTTGTCCTAAGACCACCATAGTGTGACTAGTCTGTGTATCGTTGATTTGCTTGGAGGTGATTACTTGTCCACAAAATTTGCCTTGATTGGTATCAAAATTAAAATTCATTCTTGAATTGGAGACTCCATTTGAAATATTTGGTTCGCTTTCCCAAACCGTGTCTCCCACTATTTCACAGTATCCCAAATTGTTTTTGTTCAATGGTAAAAAAACACTGGTGGTTGGAGAAGCATTCTGCAATTCTTTGTAAAGTGCGCACTCAAAGGCGGAGTCGGCAGTATAGACACTTTGAAAAGAAGAGTAGTCTAAATTTAAAATTTCTATTTGTTTAATGAACAAAATATACAATGCTGTTAACACAGAAATAACTATGCTGGAGAAAAATATTGCGAAGATTGATATAAAAGCTTTTTGTTTTTTCATAAATTTATTTTATTACTATAGGAAAAAATACTTTTTTCAACTTCACTTCTAATTTAATTTTATCAACGTATGTGTACGTGTCTGCCTCTATTGTGTAGGATTCTGTGCCGTTTGTTGTTACTTTAATGTATCTATAAAAGTCCGATGTCTCACCTCCAAATATAGTTCTATAGCTTCTCGAACCATCCGGATTATCCAATAAATACATGTTACAATTTTCTGAAGCATTATCGCAACTAGAATAGGTAACTACCGCCCCATCGCCATTCCAATCTATTGCACAAGAATTTGTACAAGCTAAAGACATATTTTTAAAATCGGACAAATTGTAATTTCTCATGCTGGTAGCAAGTTCGAGAGCTTCTTGAGAAAGACCAGTTGCAATTATTTTTTGAGTAACGAAGTTTGAATAATGATAGCTCTTGGCTACAAATGCAACTGGACCAGCAATCATTATTGAAATAGCAAGGAGGGTGACCAAAGTTTCTAGTATAGTAAATGCACGTAATTTTATATTTTTCATATTTTTAAAAATATCCTACCAGCCTTTGGGTGACAGTAGTTTGCATTTCTATTTTATCATTATTCTCATTTGAGAGTTTTAATTTTATACGCACCATCGGGTTTTTAGGACTAACTGAACTATCTCCATAGATATCAAATGATATATAATCTAGATTTATTTCATCTGGTAAAATACTTTGACCTTCAGAGCAGATTGCACTTAGACTGGTGTTGCTGGAACCTGCTGTAAATGTAGAGATTTTGTATAATTTTTTGTTGTAGGCACAAAAAGCATTCTGGTCTCTAAAGTCATTTGGGTTTCCTGACTGACCTTCAAATAAAACGTACGGGGAATTTTGTGCATTAACAAGTATTTGTGAAGTAGTAGCTAGTGCTGTCGAGCCAGTATTTTCCAGATTAACCAACATAGTATTTCCATTTGGGGAAGCATCGTAAGAACTTTTTGTACTCCCTGCATAGTTATAACCAAACCGGAGCTGTCTGCTCATAAGTTCTAAAGTTGTCTGAGTAGTTTGTACTAAAAATACTTTTGCTTGAAGTTTTCCTTGTGAAGAAATAAGCTTAATCGAAATACCAATCACAAGCGTGATGATGATCGAAAATATTGCCAAGGATACAATTATCTCGATTAGAGAAAATGCAGATTTCTTTTTGAAGTTTTTTTTATTTGACATATATTTGACCTGTTGAAAGTACAACAATTTTTTTTGACAAATCTTTATTTTTTTTACTTTCAAGAGTAATTTCTACTCTATCATATCTTCCCGTACTTATATCTGGACTTATAACAGTCCCGACAAGCCCTATTAGTCTCGCATCTGGATTGGGTCTTCTAAAAATTCCATAGACTTTATCTATCTTTTGGTCACAATTGGTCTTATCTGTTCCATAGTAGCAAATATCAGAAATAGTATAATTTTTATTTATTGTTAGATTACCCAGATTCCTATCAGTCTCATCGACAAAATTGTCTACATAGTATCGATTGGTGTCATCTACAGGATTTTTTATCAAAACTCGTTTGACAGTATCATTATTTTTTTCGATCAAAAATGCATAGGCTAGCTTGGTACCAGGATCACTATAAGAGGCAACACCGTAAATTTTTGTCTCCATGGAAAATGCAAGAATTTTGTACACTTGTGATGTCACTGCCATTTGTTCAGAAAACTTTGGATATGCAGAAATAGACATCACAGATATAATTCCAATGATTGTAATTGATACTAATAGTTCGATGAGTGTAAAACCACTGTGTTTAATTGAAAAGCATTTCATTTATAATCAGTATATCTTGGATTCTCATAATGTGATATTCACAAGTGATGATAAAAAGTGTGGATAAAAAAATAATTGGAACAAATGGGATATATTTATTTTTACTAAATTTTAAAAAAACAAAGGCAAATACTACCCCAAACCAAGATGAGTAGAGTATAAGTGAAATACCAAATTGCGCGCCAAAGAAAAGGTTTAAGGCAGAAAATAAATACGGATCGGCAATACCTATCCACTTACCTCTTGAAAAGAAATATATTAACCAGTATGGTAAAGATATAAGTAGAGAGAAGAATAAAGAATGCAAATCTAAAAATAGAATATTTTTAACTATGGCGATGCCAACAATTACATACAAAAAATATGCAGATATTTCTTGGTTTTCTAAATCTTCTAAAGAAATGTAAAGAAGTAACGCCCCTAAAATTAATTGTAAAATTAAAATTATATTATTATAATAATTTATATAACTAAACAAAAACCATAGGCCGAGAATTATCTCTGCAATAAAATACTTTGTGTCTATTTGTTTCTTACAAGATTTACATTTCCCCCATAAAAATATATATGAAAATATTGGTATATTTTCATACCAAGTAATTTGCCTTTTGCAGTTATCACAATAACTTCTCGTAGGAGAATTGCCAGTTTTAAAAGTTCTGCTTAAATAAGCACAAATATAACTTGCAAAACTTGCCCCTGTCATAAATATAAGAAAATATAAAATGTAATTTAAATTATCTGTCATAAGCTTTTTAATTTTTTAGAATAATCTTGAATTATTTTTAGATTTAATTCTAAATTTTCACCTTTAGAGATTTTTTCTTTGGCAATATTTATTTCATTTTCTAAAACTATTTTTTTAGATAAATAAATTGCTTCTCTGAGAATTCTTTCTCTTTCTTTTTGCAAACTTTTTTCATCACTATTTGCTACACTTGCCAAACTTTGCTCAAGTGAAATATATTCTTTATTCATTATGTCCTCTGGTATTTCTTCCATTATTTCCAATTTTTCTAAATCAAAATCTATTCTCAATATTTCACTAGCGGCTTTTCCTCTTGCAATAATTGTTAAAATATCAACTTTAGGCAAAACTTTTTTTTCTTTTTTTAGTTGCCCTTCCAGCTCACTTTTTATAAGGTTAACCTCTTCTTCTATTATATTTGTAGACACTTCTAAAATTTTGGCTATTTCTTGCAAGTAGCTTTGTTTTAGAAGCGGAGACTTTACCACACGTAAAAGTGGAAACAAGTCTTTTCT
>JAYTYL010000065.1:0-3992 GCA_043742405.1 bacterium | reverse complement strand
ACCAAAAAAATCTTTAAATACTTTTTCATGCAGTAATATTAGAATTTGTATAGGGGTTTGGCTGTCCCAAAACAAAATCGGCGATTTTATCTGGACAAGTATTATCGGTATTTAATGTATAGACCAAAACTCTACGATTGCTTGTATCTGCCAAGAAAAATCGGTGATTAACATAGTCATAAACAGAAGAGTCGCCGGTCGACTGGGAACAATCCAAAAAAATCCAGAAACTGAAAAATAAAGCTAAAAGAAATTTTGTGAGACTTTTTTGCACTACATTTAGTATATCAAATTTTGTATTTACTTCCAGTTTTATAATTACTTTATTTTACTTACAATATTTTTCCCTATAAACTCCCCTAATTTGTACCCCTCTTCATTGTCTACCGGAAAATGTATACCTGCATTTTTACGAGAATTTTTGGCATCTATCGCCATATCTATATAATAATTTCCATCTTCTGGGAAGAAATAGGTCAGCACCTGCGCTACCGATGCCGATATGGTTGAATGTCCGGAAACATAGCTAGGGAAATTTGGCGAGTTCATGATTTGAACAACACTATTTTCTAGCATTTCTGGCCTGGCTGTCCAGTAGGTAAATTTGACTTTCCAGCACTCAGAAAAGGTGTCTGCCAATGTCTGGGTCAGTATCATTTGTTTGTATGCTACCTCCTCTTCGCTTAGTTTTTTATTTTTTAGTTTGTCATAGAAAATGTTTATCCATATTCCAGCCGGACCTTCTGTACCAGGACCACCTGCAAAGAAATGTATTATTTCCATATTGGCTATACTTACTTTACTAGAAGACGCTTTGAGGCTTTGTAGTTCCTTTGTAAAGTCGGTCGGGGGTTTTGGGACTTGGTACAAACTTGTAGTATATAAAAATCTTTTCCAGTTCCCAGCGTTGGGAGTAACTGGTGGTGCCACACTGTACCATTTAGAATTTTTTGGTTTTAAATAATCTGTTTTTTTAAACTCTGCGTCACTGTCATGCCAATTCCAAACTTCTTCATAGGTAGAAGTATCGCAGGTAACACCCTTTTCAAAATCTATTTCTTTCTTTTGTAATTTATAAAGTAACATGAGACTATTTGTATAGGCACATTGTTTGTCATTGTTATTCTTTTTATAGCTTTTATAATAGGTAGTACTTATGAGGGCGTAGTATCTAGACGAAATAGTAGGCGGAAGTCTATTTGTTTTTACAAAATTTTCAGTCTTATATGTAATATCTTTTAGCAGATCTATAGAGTTGTTATTGTTATATTTAAGATACATAAAAAAACAAAAAACGAGTCCAAGCACAATTAATAATACATAATAATATTTATGTATTATATTTTCAAACTTAACTCTAGACATAGGCTGTTAATAATTCTTCAAGAAAACTTCAAATTTTGGGTTGTTTTCTAGCAATTTTCTAATCCCCTCCCTTTCTAAAAAGGTACCCTGCTTGCTGATTATCTTCATAGCTGCAAATAGCCCAGTAAACCCTTTAAATCTAACATCTGCTAAGATTTTATTGGATATTTCAATTGACTTTTCTTTATCTCCAACAAAAGCCGATGACATAGCATACCTATTCATAAGAGCTATTTGTTGCACTATCTGTTGCTGTGGTGTCATGTTGTTACCTGCCAAGACAACACTAATGGCGTCTTGAAAACATTTATCATAATTATCTATTTGTCCGTTTTTAACATATTCAGTTTGTTGTAAATAGGCTAGTGCCATGCACCTTTGGTTCATAGAAAAACCTACCAAGTTACTATCTACTTGTCTAGGATCCAGAAGAACCTTCAAGTCTTTGTCTCCTTGTAAAATAAAATCATAGGATTGGGATAGATAAGTTGTCGCCAATTTACCTTCAAAAACTTTTGAAGAATTGATTATAGATTTTTGGTATGCGGCTCTGGCTGTTGGGTAAAGAGAGTAGACCTTGTCTACAAGAAACTCTCTTGTGTTTTCCCTGTTTAATTTTCTACCATCTTTAAAAAACTGGTTGCTCAAAAGAGCTTCAAACACTTTTGGGTCATCTTGACCAGGTACCATTGTCAATATGTAAGTGCCTATCCTAGCTCTTTCTAGATTTGACAATTTTTCATCTCCAATAATATCAGAAAAGATAGTGAATGCTTTTAGCTGTTGCTCCACATTATTCATCTGAAGATAAGAATCAGCTTCTAAGACTTTTAGACGATATCTGTCATTTTCTGATAATTTTGAATAGTCCAATTTACTCTTTAGGTTTTGCAAAGCCAAATTTGCACCTAGTCCATCAAAAATAGAATTTAGATTACCAATTTGCTCTATATCCTGGCTAAACTGAGAAAAATATTCTGACTTACCAGAGTAAAGTCTAGGCTCTTTGTAAACATCTTCTTTTTCTTTTTCAGATACATTTTTACCAACACTACTAATGTCATTTATGAATAAATTTTTATAAATCAAAAATCCTGAAAGTAAAATTGTCATTAAAAGTAGAACCCAAATTGATATTTTTTTATACATAAATATTTGCTTATTTTAAATTTAATGAATTAGCCACACCCTCCCCGCCCCCCGCTCGACCCGCCAAGTCCAGCAGACCCCCGTCGATCGGGCAGTGGGTTTGGGTTTGGGTCTACTGGTGCATCTGCATGTGCAACAGCGCCACCGGCAATTTTGTTCAAAATTTTGTCCCCTTGTGTAAATATAGCTCCTAGCATAATGAATGGAATACTTAGTAATAATAAATTTATTCTTTTCATATGTTTTTAGTATAGTGGATATACTCAAAAAGTAAAGACTCAGTTTTCCACTTTTCTTTACTTTATCTAATTGTGCTCCCAGTAGGAATTGAACCTACGACCCTCTGCTTAAAAGGCAGGTGCTCTACCAACTGAGCTATAGGAGCATGGTATATTTTGTAATTTCGGTTTTCGAATTATACCACAAAATTCTACTACATGCAAAAAAATATTCAGAATTTTAATTTGTTAAAACCCATTTTTCCAACTGCATTGATAGGTCGCCCTCGCCGAGGCGTGCCTTGTGGTAAGCCAAGACTAGCTCAAAGTAAGTATTTACAACTTCTTGCCTATCTCTTAGTACGCCATTTATTGTCCCGGCTCTCTTTGCTTGGTTCCAAGAAAAGTCTTTAACTGCACTGTCTATATCATTTTCTTTTGGGTTATTCAAAACTGTAAGCAAGCTTTTGTAAGCAAAAATGCAGGAGCCATGAATTGGTTCTGCATCTTTGTCATGCAACTCTTTCAAGAGTAAATTCCAAGAATTTTTTTTGTCTTTTTTTTGTAACGCTTGGACTAGTGCAGTTGGGAAATCTTGCACAAATTTTTCTTCAATTTTTATAAAATTCTTTTTAAATTTTTCTCCATCTAAATTTTCTTTCATTTGTTTTTCAAAATCTGCACCATTTCCTACCAACACAAAAAAATGTTTCGAATTCTCCAAAATTTCCAAGAGGTCTCTGGTTATAATTTCTATTTCTTCTTTTCTACCCACTCTCACAATATAACTTTCTTCACCTCCGAAAAGCTGTACGTCTTGCGCTTTTACCTCTACATCTTCTACAGCGCAATCCAAAAATGATGAGGTGAAATTGGCTTTGTTTTTCTCTTTCCTGGCATAGCTATATATTTCGCTTTCGTTTTTACTAGATATTATTTTTAGCATAAAATTAAATTGAAGTTTTTTTGAAAAAATTATTTGAATCTACCAATTATCCCCTGAATATTTAAGTATGGTGCTAGTTCGATGACCGTCAAAGGAACACTAATTTCGCAATTACTTTGTACAGAAGTTTTAAAATCTATTGTGGACGAAGCGGCATTCAAGGTATAGCCAGAATATTCAAAATGGTCTGCATCGTCTTTTACAATTTGTACACATTCATTTGAGTTTATACCAGAGTTGTCTATAAGGTCTGGTTTCTCGGTAAGCATTTTTATATACTTATTTTTTACAAGCAGATTAATTTTATCTACATC
>JAYTYL010000064.1:0-2657 GCA_043742405.1 bacterium | reverse complement strand
TGGTTTTATTTATATAAAAAGTACTGAGGGAAATAGTTTTTTAGATTCAGATTTTGTTAAAAATTTTAAGTATGCAAAGCAGAATAATATTAAAGCATCGTCTTATCATTTTTATTCTTTGTGTGTAGATGGAACATCTCAAGCAAATTGGTATATTCAAAATATAAAAAAAGTCGAGCTAGATTTGCCACCTGCTGTTGATCTGGAGTTATACAAAAATTGCAGAGGAAAAGACAAGTATGATGAACTAAAAGAATTTAAATTATTTTTAAATTTGTTGGAGAAGTATTCTGGAGGCAAACCAATCATCTACACCACGGTAGATACAATGGGTGAGTATTGGAAACTTTTTCCGTTTGGTGATTATCCACTTTGGATCCGAATTGTTGATAGACATGTAGAGGACACTAGTGGATCAAATATTTTTGGGCTTCCTGTAAATGATGATATCGACACTGAAAAAGTTATACGGGAGTTTATCTCAAAAAACTACACCATCTGGCAAGCAACATCCACTGCAACAGTTTCTGGTGTTAGGGGTTTCGTCGATCTAAATTTCTACAAATAATTTACCTAATGATCTCCAAGAGATGTTTCCAAATCAAATACATGGCATAGGTGTCTAGCTTACAATATTCCAAAAGATTTTTGCTAACAATTTCTTTTTCTTCATTAGTGATTGAAATATTTGTAACGACTTTATTCCACTCATTTGATGCTTGTCCACCATCTTGGATCTCTAAATTTCTATAATGAAATTCTGGAGCAATGACAGGTAGAACTTTTTTGATTGAAGTCTTGCCAAGAAAATCTTTATGTACATAACATTGTTTAGTAAAAAAATCTCTAAGATCCTCAGTTCTATTTACAGTATCTTCCATAAAATTTGCGTATTCCGAGTTTCTTCTTCCCAATTCTTTGTTGATCATATTCTCAAAAGATTTATTCCAAGAGATTATTGTCCCAGTTTTAGGTAAATATTTTTGTAAATTTAAAAGGAATGGTTTATCAGGTTTTGTAGCGTCAGTATATAAGAAATCATGGTGGATTGGTTCTGCACCAAGATTCTCTACTATATGAAGTGAAAACTGAAAAGGGATTTGCTCAAACGGAGAATATTCGTCAAACCTAGGAAGTGCCGAAGCGTAAGTTTCGTAGTCTATAAAAGAAATTGGATATCCATAGGTCTCGAGAAGTTGGTGAATGTTTTTTTGGTCAACAATTGTATCTTTTCCTTGTGCCAGATCAACCTGATTTCTTTGGGCATCACCAAGTTCAAAATCTTTAGGCACATCATTTATAGAAAAAATATTGCCCGCAACTAGTTCTTTTAGCTTTGCTTTAGATTTACCAATATTTGAAATATCGTGTACAGAATATTTTGGATGCTCTGGATTTAAATAAGTAAAAGTATTACACATTGCACTTCTTCCTTTGTAGATACAATTGCAATTTTTGATTTCAATCTTTTCTTGTTTAAGATAAGTGTAAGTCCATTCCATTCTTTCTTTGGTTTGAGTGGAAACCATCTCCACTTTCGAAGAGTAGTCTTCAATTTTTAAAAGTTTGTTTATGTCTATTTCACCTTGTCGCACATACTCTTTGTCCAACCTAACTAAATATTTCCTACCAATTTTGATAAATGGTATTTGTTTTATTACTTCATTTTGAAAGGAAAGATCACTTACATAAAGTTCTTCTTTTTTCTTTTTGTTTTTGTCATCAGATCTTGTAGTTGAAGATTTTACTTCATAAAGATCATACACCTCGCCATTTAGAACTAAAATATCACAAATAGTATGATATTTTTCAGTTTCAAATGCAGGCTGATAGATAACTTTTGTTTTTGCTTCTATTAACTTTTGAGTATTCTCTACATCTCCTTTTGCAACTAAAGTCCCTCCAGGAAATAGATCTCTAGCTAGAATATCAATTTCATTTCCAGTCTCAATTATATTTTGCTCAAAGTCACTAAGTGGGTAACCATTAAACACTTCAGGTAAATGCACTTTAACCCAAGCATTCTGTTCACATTCTAGACTTAATAGATATGTTGTTTTTGATAATTTCATACAAATAACGATACTTCTCGTGCTAGCACGACTTGGGGTGACTATCGGGTATCGATCCCGAACTGAGGGTTCCACAAACCCTAGTGCTACCACTACACCATAGCCACCATTGGAAAACATTTTAACACAAATGTGGTAAAATGTAAATCAAATGAGCCAGATTTTAGAACAGGTAAAAATAATATTTCAAGATGAATATTTTTTGGCAGTAGACAAGCCACATGGTTTGGTGGTACACAATGATGGACGCACAGAGGAACTGAGTCTGGTAGACTGGGTAAAAATGAATTTTCCGGAATTGGAAGTAGTTGGCAACCCACACACCCTCGACAGCGGACGATATGCAAATAGATGGGGAATAGTAAACAGGTTGGATAGAGAAACTAGTGGACTGGTTTTAATTGCAAAAGATGAGACAAGTTTTTTGGATTTGCAAAAACAGTTTAGTGAAAGAATAATCGAAAAAGAATATGTGGCGATTTGCCATGCAAAAGCGGGAGTAGATAAAAGTGGAGTAGTGACAGAGCCTTTGAGTAGACACAAAAAAGACCCTAGAATTTGGGTTTTAAAATCTGATGAAAATGC
>JAYTYL010000063.1:0-2154 GCA_043742405.1 bacterium | reverse complement strand
CTAAATTATCCATCCTGCTTACATTCATATTTTTAGCTTTTAGTACTTTCGGTTGGTTTAGAGTATTTGATATAAGTGACTTTAGTAGCCAAAATATATCTAATCTTGGGCGAAATTATTTGCAAAAAAATTTTCCAGATACCCTGGTATTAAATGTTAGAGATGGAAAACTAACCTCCAATAGCAAGGAACCAATCTTTTTCCCGATTCCAAATTTGCAAAATTTGAGTGAAGAAGATACAAAAGATGTCCTAGAAAACTTTGCAGTTATAGACACCAACAAGGATTTTAACTTGAGTATATTGAAAGATTATTCTACCTACGCTCTGTTGGCTCATGACAACGCTGGTGTCTATGACGAGAGCAAACAAAAACTACAAATGCTCAGCTACAGTGATTTTCAAAAAAATTTCCCTACCAGTAGTGGAGAAATAAATAAAAAACAAGCTCTTCTAATCTATGAAACTTTAGCTAGCTATATCAAAAGAATCTTGCCCTACATATTTGTTTTTGGAATTTTGTTTGGAATATTGGGAATGTTTATGTGGATATGTTTAGGAATACTCATATTTGCACTATTTACTGGCCTGCTTGCTTTTCTTTTGACTCGGTTTACAAAATATAGAAAGAGTCTCGGTGAATGGTACTTAATAGCAATACATGCTGATACTTTACCTGTGATCTTATTATACACCTTAGGTCTTTTGATAAATATATTCTATATCACTTTCTCCTATACATTATTAGTGTTGATATTAGTTTACCTAAATGCTAAAGATAACAGATAGAGCGCCAGACTTTTCACTTCTCGACCAAGATGGAAAGGTAGTTAATTTAAAAACTTTTCTTAGAGAAAAAAAGACAAAGGTTTTACTGTATTTTTACCCTAAAGATGACACCCCAGGTTGTACAACTGAGGCTTGTGGCTTCAGAGATTTTAGATATGAACTGCAAGACAAGGGCGTGGAGATAATTGGAATTTCTAAAGATTCGGTAAAAAGTCACAAGAAATTTTCTGATAAATATAAGCTAAACTTTTATTTATTATCCGACGAGACTTGTGAAGTCATTAAAAAGTATGGAGCTTGGCAAGAAAAAAGTATATATGGTAAAAAATATATGGGGATTGCGCGCATTTCTTATGTTCTTGATAAGAAAGGGAAGGTGATAAAAGTCTATGGTAAAGTTGCACCAAAAGAGCATCCGCAAGAAGTATTAGAAGCAACAAGTACTCATGGAAATAAAAAGTCTAAATAACTTTATGAAATTACAAAAAACTTTTAAAGAAAAAGTCTTAGAAGTGGTTTTGGCTATTCAAAAAGGCGAAGTTTTAACTTATAAACAAGTAAGTGAAAGAGCTGGAAAAATGCAAGCAGCAAGAGCTGTAGGAATGATAATGTCTAACAATAAAGACAAAAATATTCCTTGTCACAGAGTTGTTCGAAGCGACGGGAAAATTGGTGGTTACAATAGTTTGCAAGGTAAAAGTAAAACCGGTATTTTAAAAAAAGAGGGAGTGAAGTTTGATGGTAAAGGAAAAGTTATTTTTAGGTGATATAATCGATGATTTGTATTCTAGGAATCTTAAGTTTAAAGAAAGTTGGGATGAATATATTAAGAATCAAACTAGCTAAGTTTCTATGAACAAACTTTATTACTCCCTACATTCTCCGTTAGGAATTCCCCAACATGGGCCTAGTTTAATAATGAGTGAATTATTGAGAGAGTCGACAGTACTATCTGAGAGGCCACGAGTAGAATATTCTCTTAAATACGCAGACATTTTCAAGCCCAAGCCCGAGTCGTAAGTTGTGTTAAGGCTTGCGAGACCTTCGATGAGAGATTTTTTTAAATCAGTATCTGATACGGTCTTCATTTCATTGCTAACAAAACTACCACCAGTTAGCCATTTTCCTTTTGATTCATGTACTTGTCTTGGGTAAAAAACAACAGCTAGTAAGATTAGTAGACAAAGAACTATAATAATATTTTCTTTAACCATTAATATTTATTTTATTTAGCATATGTGTATTAATTGTACTACTTTTCTAGCTTTTGTCTCCTCCACTCGTAGAGAGCAACGGCTGTAGAGACGGATGCATTTAAAGATTCTACTTTATCAGACTGTGGAATTTTTAGTAGCATGTCACAACT
>JAYTYL010000062.1:0-6911 GCA_043742405.1 bacterium | reverse complement strand
AGAGTCTGGTAATAGCTGGTTCTTATGGGAAATCTACTTGCACAGCATTGCTCGCGCATATTTTAGAATACAATAACATAGACGCTGGGTATTTTATTGGCGCAACACCTATCACCCCAGAGCAAAACGCAAAAGTTGGCACACATAAATATTTTGTATTAGAAGGAGACGAATATCCAAGTGCCAACTGGGATATGACTTCGAAATTTATGTACTATAATGCCCATGATATTTTAATAACTTCTTTAGCCCATGACCATACAAATATTTTTAAAACCCACAATGAATTTAAGCAAGTATTTTATGATTTAATAAATAAATTGGTTAGTAGAAGTTATCTGAGTGATAATGAAGCAGATTTTAATCTAATACTTTGTGTAGATGATGAAAGTATTAGAAAAGAATTTATTGGTATTAATAAAAATTTGAGAGAAGGAGATATTCAACTAACGACCTATAGTTTAGAAAAAAGAGTAGATATAGTTTCAAACTATTATGCAAAAAATATTATATTTGGAGAAACAACTTCTTTTGATTTGATTTATTTTACAGAAGGAAATGCTGAAGAAATAAATTTGGGTAGATTAGAAACTTCACTTTTAGGTAAGCATAATATTCAAAATATTATTGGAGTTTGTGCTTTTGCTTTAGAAAAGAAAATCTTTAAAAGTATTTTGCCAATTCAGCAAGCAGTAAAAAGTTTTGTAGCAGTAGAGGGAAGACTAAACCAGCTAGCTACTAAAAGTGGCATAAAAGTGTATGAAGGTTTTGGTTCGTCGGTAGACAAGGCACGTAGTGCGATAGATGCCATGTCGCTACACTTCTCAGATAAAAAACTAAAGATAATTTTTGAGCCTCATACATTTTCCTGGAGAAACAAAGAAGCTCTTCATTGGTACGACTCTGTTTTTAAAGGTGCACAGAAAGTCTATGTTTACGAGCCGCCACAGCATGGTGCAAATACCATAACTCAATCTACCCAAGAAGAAATAATAAGTAGAATAAAAAACTCTGGTGTAAATGTACAAGCAATTATAGAAGAAAAAGTTTCTATAGAAAAGATAATAAAAGAGACAGACCTAGAAAGTGATATTATACTAACTCTCTCATCGTCAAACTTTGATGGTTTGATAGAAAAATTGATCAAAGAAATATAATAAATTAAAATAATTATGAGAATAATCAAAAGTGAATTTGCAAATAATTATAAAACCTATACTTTTTCTTTTTCAGAGTATGCTGTGATGGAAAAACAAAATGATTTAAAAGATATATATGAAAGTGGATATTTACCATACTCAGGTTCAAGTGAATTGAAAAATTATTTTTATCTATGTAGAAGTATTAGAGTAAATATGGAAAAATTTAGACTAAACAGTGAAAATAAAAGAATCTTGAAAAAGCATGAACAAACTACACAAAGTGTGAAAAAACAAATTTACAAAAATTATAATCAGTTAGAAAAAAATAAACAAAAAGAACTTTTTGATTTTTATTTTCAGTATTTTAAAAACACACATGGGGAACATATTATGTCTAAAGAACGTCTAGGGTTTATTTTAAGTTCCGACTTTTTAAATAGAATTGTAGTTTATATAAAAGATTCTATGATAGTCGGCTCCATTTTAATGGTAGATGATACTAAAAACGAGAATAGACATTTTTGGTTTTCAGCTTTCCTTCCAGATCTTAAAAATACTGGTTTTGGGCTTTGGTTATTTTTAGATCAATTGCAATCTGCAAGCGAAAAAAGTCTGAAATACTTTTACCTAGGGACTGGCTATGGAGAGAAGGCAAAATATAAATTTCAATTTGAAGGATTGGAATATTTTGACGGAAATAGTTGGAAAAATGATATTAAAAAATTAAAAGAAAAAGCAAAAAATGATAGTATAAAAAAAGAAATTGATGATTTAAAGAAAGACACAAGCCTATTCTGAGCCCCCAAATCAAAAGTTATCCACATATTTTAGACAAATGTGGATATTTGTGTTTGCACTATGTTTCATAGTGGGTTAAAATGGTAAAAGGTGGGGGAAAGTGGGTAAAGAATCTTGGAACTGTCCTTACTGGTTTCACAAAAATATACGCATACATATTTTAATAAAACAATTCCAAAAAAGCGGTTCCAAGATTCTTTACCCAAGATACCCACCAAAATATGCTAATAGGACAATATTTACACACTATAGACGACAAAAAACGACTTGCTATTCCCAACAAATTTAAAAGTACGCTTGGAAAAAAAGTTGTTGTGACAAGAGGCCTTGATACTTGCGTCTTTGTTTATACAACTAAAGAGTGGGACAAAATTGCCGAAAAATTAAGTACTGGTTCGCTTGGGTCACGCGACTCACGTGACTTAAACAGGTTTTTCCTATCGGGTGCTAGTGAAGTAGAAATTGACTCTGCAGGCAGAATTCTAATTCCAGAATATTTAAAAGATTTTGCAAAATTGGAAGACAAAGTTATTTTTGCTGGACTTTACAGTAGGTGTGAAATATGGAATGAAAAGGAATGGGAGAAAAAACAAAAAGATGTGTCGAATCGTGCAGACGATGTTGCGTGTAAATTGCAAGAAATAGGAATGATTTAAAATTAAAACTAATTTTATGCACTACTCAGTAATGAAAGAAGAAAGTATTGGAAGTCTCAACTTAAGTGAAGGCCAAGTAGTTGTTGACTGCACTGTTAATAGAGCAGGTCATGCAGTAGAAATTGCAAAGATGATTGGTAAAACAGGAACCTTGGTAATTTTTGATCTTGATTTGCAAGCTTTGAACTTCTCTAGAGAAAAACTTCAAAGCTTGCAAAATGGGCCAAAAATAATTGCGATACATTCAAATTATAGAAATATAAAAAGCGAATTGGACAAAATAGGAGTGAAAAAGATAGACAGAATATTTGCAGATCTGGGGCTAAGCTTGCAAGAGTTAGATGAATCGGGCAGGGGGTTCACATTTCAAAAAGATGAACCGCTCTACATGACTTTTCAGTCAGAAATAAACGATTCAACTTTCACAGCAAAAGATTTGCTAAATAATTTGGACGCTAAAAGTTTGCAAAATATTTTTCTAAACTATGGTGAGGATAAAAATTCTTATAAAATAGCTACTGCAATTGTGGACTCCAGAGTAAAAAATGGAGAAATTAGTACAACTGGAGAGCTTGTGAAAATCATTGAAAGTGTTGTAAAAAGAAGTGGCAAAACTCACCCAGCAACTAAAATTTTTCAAGCAATTCGCATTGCTGTTAACGATGAATATGGAGGGATTACAGAACTAGTGCGAGATGGGTACGAGCTTCTGACAGATGGTGGATATATGATAATAATAACTTTTCACTCGGGTGAAGATAGAATTGTCAAAAATTTGTTCAGGAATTTTGACAAAGATAATAATTCTAAACAAAAACCAAGTCGGAAAGAAACATTGGAAAATAGGAAAAGTAGAAGTGCTATCTTGCGAATGATAATTAAAAAAACAATTATATGAGAGATATAAAAATCAAACAACCTCTGAAGTATCTAAACTCAATAAAAAAAGAGGCACAAAAAGAAAATAAAACAGCAGGGAAGAGTTCCTCCTTACCTTTTGTTCTATTTACTTTTATGAGTGTTTCGGTATTTTTATATATATATTTCATGACTTCGATTTTTTATTTTGCAATAGAAGAAAGACAAATTTTGATGAAAAAAAATAATATAGCAGTAAATGAACTTGCAAATATTCTAGAAGAAAATAAAAATTTTTTAATTACAGAAAAGACTAAAAGTGATAGAATTTCTTACATCAACACGACACAAAATTCTTCAATTTCATTAAAATGAAAGAGATTAGAATCAGTGAGAGTGAATTTAGGATCGGAGTACATATTTTTTTGATCGCGAGTGCTTTTCTTTACCTTGTTTTTTCTTTATATAAAACTCAAATCACTAACCACCAAAAATATTGGGAAATACGTAAAGAGCAGAACCTATTTGCTGGTAGTACAAATAGGCGAGGAACTATTTATGCGACTCGTAAAGATGGAGAACTGTTACCACTCGCGGTAGATAAAGAAGTTTACAAATTAATAATCTCGCCAAAAAACATTCCCAAGAGTGATGAAGATTTTTATTTTCAAAAGTTGAGTGAGATAGTTACAAGTTTAGATAAGCAAAATTTTTATGAAAAGATTTCAAAAAAAAATATTGCATATTTAGAACTAGAAACTCTGGATAAAAGTGTTGGTGATAAAATTGATGATTTGGCTCTGGACGGTGTTTTGGTTGTTAAAGATTTTAAACGTAGTTACCCTCTGAAAGACGTGGGAGCTAGAGTCGTTGGCTTTGTAGGAAATGGTGAAGGTGGCATGATTGGTCGCTATGGACTAGAAAAACAATATGAATCGGACTTGACCCCTACAAATTCACTCTCGACCTCGTTTTTTCAAAAACTGCTGCAAAACATAAATTCAGGGACAGTTGATGATGTAGAAAATACGAGTAAAAATGTTATAACAACAATAGAGCCAAATGTAGAAATTTTTCTACATAATCATCTTGTAAAAATGAAAGAGGAGTGGGGAGCAGATTCTGTTTCAGCAATTATTTTGAAACCAAGTAATGGAGATTTAATCGCCATGGACACAGTTCCATCTTATGACCCAAACAACTATAAAGATTTTGACGTTTCACTTTTCAATAATCCTAATATTCAAGGTGTGTATGAGCTCGGATCTATTATGAAGCCAATAACTATGAGTGGGGGAATTGAGTTAGGTCTAGTAACTCCTGAAACGAAATATCACGACTACGGATTTATTAAAATAAACAACTATACAATTTGGAATTTCGACCACAAAATTCGCGGTGAACAAACTATGCAAGAGGTAATAAATAATTCACTAAACACCGGTGCTGTTTTTGTGGAAAAGTTACTGGGCAAAGAAAATTTTAAAAAGAATTTTGCAAAATTTGGCTTTGAAACAATAACAGGCATTGATTTTCCTGGTGAGAGTTACAATATCACAGATAACCTAGAAAGAGGCAATACCTCAGACGTTGACTATGCGACTGCCGCTTTTGGACAAGGTGTTGCTGTTACCCCAATCTCGATGTTGCGAGCACTTTCTACGATTGTAAATGAGGGAAAGCTAGTCTATCCAAGATTTTTGAGTGGGTACTTATACCCAAATGGTAACATTGAACATAGTAATAGAGACGTGGATAATGACAATAAAGAAAATCAGGTTGTGAGCACTACAACTGCTAAAACTGTAGAAAATATGCTAGTAACTCTTATTGACGCAGGGCTCGCACATGGTAGATTCAAAGACCAATATTACAAAGTGGGTGCAAAGACTGGCACTGCTCAAATTCCCAAAAAAGGCGGTGGTTACGAAACAGACAGGTTCATACACTCTTACTTTACTTTTCTTGGGCAAGGTGAAAATCGTTATGCTGTACTCATTTTTCAGGTCAATCCAAAGCGTGGTAGCCTTGCATCTCTCACTCTCGCTCCGCCGGCCACCAAGCTAAAAGATTTTTTGATATCTTATTATAATATCCCACCAGATAGATAGTGTGATAAAATGTAATAAAAACAATAGACATGAAAATACTTTTTAAAAAAATTAATTCTAGAAATTTTACTATTAGCTTGTTTGTATTTCTTATCTATTTTAAAATATTTTTTCTACTAACAAACTACCAACAATTTTTTGAAATATACAAATACTCCAATTCTTTTTTAGATTTTTATAAAGACAGCTTTAAATTTTTTCTCACTTTCTGGTCATCTTTAAATTCCCTTACCTACTTTTTAAGTTTATTATTTTTTATTTTCACTTACTTTTTCATTTTGTCATTTTTAATTGCCAAAGCTGGCATGCAAAACTTGTCTAGAAAAAAACTTAGTTTAAGTGTTTTTGCTAGTGTAGTTTCATTCTTTGGGTTTGGGTGTGTTGCTTGCGGACAGACACTCATCTACCCAGTTCTACTTTTTGTCTTCACAAGTGTCTCGGGAAATTTAGTAGAGTATGTTGGAAATTTTGCAATGCTTTTGGGAATAGTCTTTTTATTTTTTGGAATTAGACAAAATCTTAAACTTATAGAAATTTCAGATACAAAAATATGTAAGGTATGAGACTTATGCAAAGCCGAGATATAAAAAAAGTTTTAGGATATTTGGTAATATTTCTGGTAGGGTATTTGTTGGGACAAATGCAACCTCTTTCGTCCTTCGGGTACCTTCCCGAAGGGAAGGAAGTAGTGCAATTGCCCGCTTCCCTTCGGGAAGCTCCACACAGTGGTGAAGGGGTTTATGTTGTAAACTATATTCTCGATGGGGACACAATTCATGTGAAAGATGAGCATGGGGTAGAAATAAAAGTGCGATTTTTGGCAGTCAATACTTTGGAGCTTACCTCGACAGATGCTCGTGAAAAATGCCTTGCAGAGCAAGAAAAACAGTTTGCTAGTGACAACCTCCTAGGAAAAGAGGTTGTTTTAGCAGGAGACCCTACTCAACCAAAACTAGATAAGTATGGAAGAACTTTAGCCTATGCCAAAATCCTCCCTAGCCCTCCTTTGAGGGGAGAGAATAGTATCAGTAGTACCGAAACTTTTAATGAACTATTGATGAAAACAGGCAATGCAAAAATTTATAAGTCAACCCCTCCAGCAACTATGTACCAAAAATATTTAGAGTTACAAACAGAAGCAATAAAAAATAAACTGGGAATTTGGAATGAAAATAATTGTAAAATTTAATCCTCAATTCCTCGCGTCTTGACGCGGGGTTTTCGTAAAAGGAAAGTTTGAAAACCTTTGGTTTTCATCTTAAACTTCTGCGAAGCAATCCTGGGATACCCCGCCGATACGTAACGGAGTGAAGTGAGGGGAATGCTCTGCATCGGGGAGGTTCATT
>JAYTYL010000061.1:0-7267 GCA_043742405.1 bacterium | reverse complement strand
ATACATCCCGTGATACCTGGTTCTTTTGGATTTGGAAGTAAAATTAATACAGATTATATTGTACACAATATTGTGGTTGAGCCAGGAGGATATTGGCTTTGTAAGCAAAAAGATTATACACAAAGATTTGAAGAAATAGGTTTAAGGAGAGATCTAATTAAAATCTCTTTGTCTGGCGATAAAGATGCTTTAGATACCTATATTCCTTTTTTTATTTCCAAAATGAGAAGATTAACAGGAATGGAAATTAAATTTTTACCAAAAGATATTGACGAGGCAAGTTATAATTCTGCGATAAAAAGTTTCTTTGGAATAGACGTTGATAATTATAAATAAAAAATTTGGTCTTTACATATTTGACAAAGTTTTGTAGTTTGATATAAATATTAGATAGTAATAAAATATGGAAGTAGCAAATAAAAGAAATATAAAAAGACTAGATTCTTATGATCGAATTAAAAGACTTAACTTGAGGCCTTTAGAAGCAGATAAAAAGCAAGTTGAATTGACAGAAAAATGGATATTACCATACAGCGATTTAATTGTCTCTGATTTACAAGAAGTCAGAAAAAAAGTTGATCGAGAGCTAGTTGTTTCTAAAGAAATTGTTGGAAAGTTAAAATATAAAGGTAATAAATACCCGGTTGGGGTATGTGGAGAAATTGCTGATGGGGTATTGGAAGAAATTTTTGGAACTTCTGGATATAATAATAATATGCAAGGCATGAAGATGCTGAGAAATTTTGTGAGGGAGGGGGGGGGTGATAGCACGTATTTGGGGAGTGGACAGCGATATGTATTTCCAAAATGCAATTCAAGTCGGATCTTCTATGTTTGATGTCGCCAATGACACAGTCAATCCAGCGAAACTAAAAATTGTTTTTTATAGTGATATGCAGGAAGCTCCACTTAGAAATATTGACACTATTGAAAAATATGCAGAAATAGCAGAAAAATATTGGGGCTATGATGTGTATCCAAACACGTTATTTCCTAACCTCGCCCCGATGTTTCCAATTCTTTATATAAGAGAATACAAAAGTAGTCTTGGAAAAAAATTTAATAGGCTATTTATTGAGGGTGAAATAGGTACATTTTTCTTTTTAGAAAATCAGACTAATTTTAGAAGAATTAAAATGAACGAGGAAAAATATCTTCAACCTTTTAAACTGTCTTTCGATTTTCTTTTCAATAGTAGTTATAGTGCAAAAGTTTTGCCAAAAGAGTTTTTGGAAGTATTTAAAAGATTTTCAATTGATCAAAAAAATACTCATGGAAATTTTCATATTGATTTAGATCCAGGAGCACTAGAAGCATCTTTTGCAAATTTTGGAATCATTAATGGGTCTCAACAACATTTCAATGAAAATTATAGTCAAGTGGCAAAGACAGTCACACAGGTGCGTAAAAAAATGGACAAACCGCTCTTATCGTTTTCTATATAGATTGATTTAATTTCGTAACCTATACAAACGCTTGACAGAAATTTTTAGTTTGATATAGATATAGTATATTTAGCAATATAAAATTATGCCACCATTTAAACTATTTTCCCAGTCTGCACAAAGTGCGATACAAAAAGCCCATGAAATAGCTGGAGAGAGAGCAATGAGCCACGTGTCTTCGATGCACTTGTTGCTTGGGCTTTTTACACTTGAAGATAACACTTTGCTTTCTATCTTTGAAAAGATGAATGTAAACCAACTAGATATTATTGACACACTTCTTGATAAGCTCGAAGACAGAAATTTGGGTGACCAAATGTCGATGAGCTACGTGCAGCAAATGTTTTTGACCCCAGATATGGCCGAGACTTTGGACCGAGCTATGCACGTGGCAAAAGAAATGGAAGACAAGACTATAGGCGCCGAACATTTATTTTTAGCACTGCTTGCAATAGGTAAAGAAGCGGCACAGTTTTTACAAACCTACAAAATTGATTTTGATAATTTTAAAAAGGTAGTTATAGAAGTACAAAAGGAGATTTTAGAAGCAGAAAAAAATGAAGGTGAAAATAATGATGAGATACAATCTGATAATAAAACAAATCCAAAAGCCCGTGCGGTAGAAAAATTTACAAGAAACTTAACTAAAGATGCTGCAAATGACAAAATAGACCCAGTAATTGGGCGCGACAAAGAAATAATGCGCCTCATGCAAATCCTTTCCAGGCGTACAAAAAACAACCCAATAATAATTGGTGAACCTGGAACTGGAAAAACTGCTGTTGTCGAAGGTTTGGCACTACGAATTGCCAAAGGCGATGTGCCAGAGTCACTCAAAGGTAAAGAACTAGTCTCACTTGATTTGGGACTTTTGATAGCTGGTACAAAGTTCCGCGGGGAATTTGAAGAGCGGCTAAAAAGCATTACCAAAGAAATAGAAAAGTCTAAAGGCAAAATAATAATGTTTATCGACGAGATACACACTATCATTGGTGCTGGTAACCATGAAGGTGGTGCCGACGCGGCCAACCTACTAAAGCCAGCACTTTCCCGAGGGGAAATAAGGGTTATAGGTGCAACTACACTTGGTGAATACCAAAAACACATTGAAAAAGACCCTGCTCTTACCAGGCGTTTCCAACCTATTTATGTGGAAGAACCATCGCAGGTTGACGCAATTGCTATTTTGCGTGGGATAAAAGAAAAGTATGAACTTTTTCACGGAGTTAGAATTACCGATGATGCTATAACTGCGTCTGTTGAGCTGTCGAGTAAATACATAACTAACAGATTTTTGCCCGACAAAGCCATTGACCTGATAGACGAAGCTGCTGCGGCACTGCGTATGACTTTAGAAAATAAGCCAATCGTTTTGGAAGAGGCCCATAGAAAAATTATGCGCATGGAAATAGAAAAGGAATCTTTGAAAAACGAAAAGGACCAAAAAAGATTTAAAGAACTAGAAAAAGAAATTACTAAAATTCGGCATGATATAGAACCTACAGAAACTCAGTGGAAAAAGGAAAGAGATTTACTGGTAAAAATAAGAGAAATAAAAACAAATCTTGACGGGCTGCGGACCGAAAGCGAGCAAGCAGAACTTGCCGGAGATTTAACTAAAATAGCCGAGCTTCGCTATGGAAAAATTCCTGAGCTTAAAAGTGAAATGCAAGTAAAGTTAACACAACTAGCACTAGTACAAAAAAAGCAAAAACGTGTTTTGAAAGAAGAAATAAATGCGGAGGACATTGGAAAGGTTGTGGCGCAGTGGACAGGAATCCCAGTTGTTAGAATGTTAGAAGATGAAGCTAAGAAGCTAGAGAAGATGGAGGAATTTTTACATGCTCGTGTTGTTGGGCAAGACGAAGCTGTAGAGAAGGTTTCTCATGCGATAAGGCGAAGCAGGGTGGGAATAGGCGACCCAAATAGGCCTATCGGATCTTTCATTTTCTTGGGCCCGACTGGCGTGGGGAAAACCGAGCTTACCAAAGCACTCGCTCAGTTTATGTTTAATGATGAAAAAGCACTTGTCCGAATCGACATGAGTGAGTACATGGAAAAGCACAGCGTCTCGAAGCTTGTAGGTGCGCCACCAGGCTACGTGGGCTTTGATGAAGCCGGCCAACTGACAGAAGCTATTCGCCACCGGCCCTACTCGGTAATACTTTTTGACGAAGTAGAAAAAGCTCACCCGGAAGTTTTCAATATTTTGTTGCAAGTTCTCGACGAAGGAAGACTGAAAGATTCTAAAGGACGCTACGTGAGTTTTAAAAATTGCATTATAGTTTTAACTTCCAATCTAGGCTCACAATTCATCAACAAAATGGAAAGTTTTGGCTTCAACGAAAAGCCGACTTCTGACTATACTCACATGAAAGATAAAGTGCTGGAATCATTGAAAGACTTTTTCCGACCAGAGTTTTTAAATAGGCTGGACGAGATAGTTGTGTTTGACGTACTTTCAAAAGAAATGATAAAAAACATTGTAAAAATTCAGTTAGACATTTTAGTGGAAAGACTTAAGTCTAAAAATCTTAATTTGACTATTACAGACGAGGCAATAGCAAAAATAGCTGATCTAGGCTTTGACCCACACTATGGCGCTAGGCCAATTAAAAGAGTCATACAAAAAGAAGTCTTAAACCCGATAGCACTCACACTTGTAAAATATATAAATAAATTTGAAAAGAATGTGGTACTCGATGTAAAAAAAGAAAAGCTAGAAATATTATTTAAAGGTCTTACAAAGGGTGTGTCAATATTGCAAAAACAAAAAAATAGAATACAATAATAAATAGGGCTATCTCGCAAAAAACTTTACTAAGATTTTTAAGGAGGCTTTACATAGGTTCGCCTGCCGCGCGCTTAAAATTTATTTTACTCGTACGAATATTGGTGAGGCTTGCGGTCTCCACCCTATAATTAATTTTATAGGTTTATGCGGATAGTCCTAAAGAAAAAATGAAATTAAAAACACGAAGTTTAAAACTTCGTTTTTTCTTTTGTTTAAAAAGTAAAATCCCCGAATGGCGCATGCGCGATTCGGGGATCGGTGGTCAGAGGTCTACGTGGGCCAAGTGGCCCGAGCACCCTATCGCACCCTTGATTCTCGCTTCGGCGAGTTTTCTTACCCGCCTCTGCTGGTCAGTTTCATTGTCCCGCTTGGGCGGGAGAGGAATCCTGGCCCCGACCTCAGTCGCGGGAATTGACCTAGGAGTTTTTTCTTTCATTTGCGTTTCCTCTTTGCCAAAATGGCTAGGATATTCTAGCACGATATTAAAATGATGTAAATCATGATATATTTGGGAAATGATCCTCAAAGATTTAGAAAAATTTAATTTGCCGGAAGAAAGTGGAGTGTATTTTTTTATGGGGAAGAGTGAAAAGGGCGGCGGCGAAGCCGCCGCCCAAGAAATACTTTATATAGGCAAAGCGACAAGTTTAAAAAGTAGAGTGCGGAGTTATTTTGATAATAATATTTTACAGACCCGCGGTCTGCACATTGGCAACATGGTAACACTCGCCAACTCTTTAAAATGGCAAACAACAAGAAGTGTACTGGAAGCACTTTTGCTCGAGCAAGAACTAATTAAAAAATACAAACCAAAGTTCAACAGCGATGCCAAAGACGACAAAAGTTTTTTTGTTTTAGTAATAACAAAAGAAGATTTCCCAAGAGTTTTGCTTGTTCGCAACAAAGACATAGACAAAGAAAACAATTTGATACTCAAAAGTAAAACTTTGGGGAAAAAAGTAGAAAATAAAAAAGAAATAGTTAAAGTGTTAAAAACTTTTGGGCCGTACTCAAGTGGCCAAGCCGCAAAAGATGCACTAAAACTAATACGTAAAATTTTCCCATTTCGCGACAAATGCGAGCTGTGGGACAAAAAGAAGGCTTGGAAAAAACAACCTTGTTTTTCCTTTCAGCTGGGGCTTTGCCCTGGAACTTGCCAGGGTATAATTTCTAAAACCAAATACCAAAATCATATTGGCAGACTTATAACATTTTTAGAAGGTGATGGAGAAAAAGTGCGGCGCGACTTGGAAAAAGATATGCAAATGGCGAGTGACAAGCTAGAGTTCGAGGAAGCACAGAGAATAAAAGAAATACTTTTCGCACTTGAACATATCCGCGACACCCACCTCATAGGTCGCGACATAAAAGAAGAAAATAAAAATACTCGTATAGAAGCTTACGACATCGCTCATCTTTCAGGGCAAAACCGAGTGGGAGTTATGGTAGTTATTTCTGGTGGAGTGCCGAACAAAAGTCAATACAAAAAATTTAAAATATCAACTGACAAAAACGACGACTTGGAAGGATTGGCAGAACTATTTACAAGGCGCATGAAGCATTTGGAATGGGGAATTCCAGATATTGTAGTTGTGGATGGTGACGCTCGACATGTTAAAGTTGTAGAGAATATTTTAAAGGTTGAAGGGGTATACGTAGTATGTGTTACCAAAAATAGACAACATAAAGCCGAGAGTTTACAAGGTGATAAAAGAATTATAGGAGAGTTTAAACAGGAAATAATTTTAGCTAATAGCGAAGCTCATAGATTTGCGATTTCTTATCATAAAAATTTGCGTAAAAGATTTTTTTTGAAATAATTTTCTTTAAATTTTGTGGATAACTTTTCTACTTTACAAATTAGAAATTTATTGGGAAGTTACTAAGGTAAAAGTATAGACTTTCTGTGAATCATATTACAACATAATCCGCTTTGTAAACGTTGTTATTTCTTAGAATTAAAATATACTGCTTATAACACCAAAAGAGTAATCTTAAAAGTGTATGCGTATTATTAACTGTTTCCTGCGTCATTAAAATTTTAAATATTATGAATCTTACAACCATTCGCAAAAGAAATGGCACTTTGGTGCCTTTCGATACCAACAAAATAGTTCATGTTATTACCAAGGCTTTCAAAAATGTAACTGGTGACGAGCAAATTCTGGTTGCAGAAAATATCCGTGATCAAGTCATCATTAAGCTAGATGACCTTCATAAGGGTGAAGAGGCTGGTGTGCCATATGTAGAGCAAGTGCAAGACGTGGTGGAGCAATCTATCATGGAAGCAGGGTATTTTGACGTGGCTAAACATTTTATACTTTACCGACATGAAAAAATAAAAGAACGTGCAGAGGCAAAAGCTCAAGAAATTAAAAAGATAGAAGAGGGCAACGCAATGATAATAAACCGCAATGGTAAACAAGAGCGGTTCAACGAAGGTGTGATGCGAGGGTTCGTAAAAAAAATGGTAGTTGGTTATGAAAATACTGTCTCAGTAGATGCAATAATGGCGCGGACCAAAATGGAAATCTATGATGGTATTTCCTCTACAGATTTGATGAAGGCTTTGATTCTTTCTTGTCGAGGGATGATAGAAAATGAACCAACGTACTCGTACGTTGCTTCTAAAATGATACGTTACACTACACTAAAAGAATTAGGTGAATCTGTAAATTATGAAAATTATGACGAGAACTTGGTAAACAAAACTTACATAGAAACCTTTGTAAAAGGAATTGTGGAGGGTGTGCAAGATAAAATTTATGACCCCAGACTCCTTACTTTTGACTTAGGAAAATTGGCTGCGGCGATACAGCCAGGAAATGATTTCCTATTTCAATATCTGGGAATGCAAACTTTGGTCGACAGATATTTGGTGCGGAACATTGAAAAGGGAAATAAAATAATCGAGCTTCCACAAACTTTTTGGATGCGTGTAGCAATGGGGCTCGCAATCTTGGAAAAAGATAAAAATGAAAAAGCAATAGAATTTTACAAAATGATGTCTAGCTTGCGAGTAATTCCT
>JAYTYL010000060.1:0-1619 GCA_043742405.1 bacterium | reverse complement strand
CATTTTTAAGACTTCTTTTTGAAAGTCTTAGCTGAGACCGTCAGGGCAGCTCTTCCTTTTCGCATTCTACGTAGTAATATTTTTTTACCATTTGCTGATTTTGAACGAGAAAGAAACCCGTGTTTTTTGGCACGTTTCACTTTAGATGGGTTATAGGTTCTTGACATAATATGCAAATATACCAAAAAAACTCTTTTTTTGCAAGGGAAATGATTTGTAGAATCTAAAACTTAACAACATATCCACAGAATTATCCACATTGGTGTGGAAAATTAGCTTATTTTTTCATTTTTGTTATAATAAACACATAAATTACAGATTTTATGCCAGAAAAAGAAGCTTGGAACATAGTACTTGAAGAATTACGTGGGACACTCTCAAAAGCAAACTTTCAAACCTGGTTTAACAATACTTTTTTTGTAAAAATAGAGAACGGGGAGGTCTACGTTGGAGTTCCTAATGACTTTGTAAAAGATTGGCTTAATGATAAGTACAAACTGAAAGTTTTAGAAATTATGCGCGGCCACTTTCCTTCTGTACGGTCAGTTACATACACTGTAAAACAACTTAGAAAAGACCAAAATCCACCAAATAACCAGTTAAACCAAGATAATTTAGAAGACAGGGTCGCTCCACCACTCATAAACCTAGACAACAAAGAGGATGGTTTAAATCCTCGATACACTTTTCGAAATTTTGTCATCGGTGGGTTTAACGAGCTTGCATATGCCTCTGCACAAGCTATTATGAAAAACCCAGGAACTACATACAACCCATTTTTTGTTTATGGAAACGTTGGTTTAGGCAAAACCCACCTAATCCAAGCAACTGGGGCGGCTATAAAACAAAACTTCCCAAATAAAAAAGTTTTTTACACTACTCTCGACGCTTATTCTTCAGATTATGTGCAATCTGTGCAAGCAAACAGGCAACAGCAATTTAAAGAAAAATTCAAAAAATACGACGCTATTATCATAGATGATATCCAATTTATTTCTGGGAAAGACAAGACGCAGGACGAACTTTTCCATTTATTTAATAATATGTACAATGAAAATAAGCAAATTATTTTTTCAAGCGACCGACACCCTAATTTCATTATTGGACTCGAAGATCGCCTAAAATCGAGATTTCATCAAGGAATGATTGTAGACATCAACAGCCCAGAATTTGAATCTAAAATGCTCATATTGAAAGAGAAGGTTGCAAACAGATCTAACTTAATAAGTGACGAGGTTGTAAAATATGTAGCTCAAAACTTCGGTGGTAATATTCGAGAACTTGAGGGAATTGTAAACGTTTTAATTGTGCAGACCGAGCTTAAAAAGCTACCCATAGATATTACCGAAGCCAAAGCTTTATTAAAAGCACACATAAAAGAAAAAACTAGCCGCACACCAGAAGAGATCATAAGTATGATTTGTAAATATTACAACATTGACCAAAAACTTGTTTTAGGAAAAACAAGAAGACAAGATATTGTTTACCCAAGACAAATTTGTATTTATTTTTTACGAGAAGTTTTCAACATGGCCTACCAACTTATTGGGGAAAAACTTGGGGGAAGAGACCACACAACCATTATGCATTCTTGCGAAAAAATCAAAAAAGATAAAGAG
>JAYTYL010000059.1:0-4727 GCA_043742405.1 bacterium | reverse complement strand
CTCAGTTTGTGTGTCATAAATTGCCTCGGGCACTATTTGGATATTTAAAGTATCACTTGCGGTAGAATTGATTTCTTGGTAAAAACTTCCAGCTTGGTTTCCCAAAGCACACCTGACCAAAAATTGGTCGCCATCCATGCAAGTAGAAAAAAACTTTTGATTTTTAATTATTACTAAATCTGCACTCATATTTATATTTTTATTAATCTCTACCGTGTCCACAATCGGAAACTCTTCGTGGAGCTTTTTAGTTAAAGTATTACTATTCAAAAACAGAAAATCAAACAAAGTATTGCTATTTTGTTTTATAAAATTTTCTGCAAAATTTTTAATATCTATATTTTCTTTCTCTTGGTCAAAAAAAGTAATATTCACACTTGCAACTTTAAGATGTTTATTGGCAAATATTGTTCCTACAATTATCATAGTTACAAGAAACACCAAAAGTGCCCATTTTATGAGTGTATTTTTTTGCTGTAGGCGTAAACTTGACATATTTTTATTATTATACTATACTATTTTTACAAATGGCTAAACAGCCGATGGAGAAAGCCTCGCGAAAGCGAGGCTTTCGAATTTACAATTTTAGCAGTTGTTTTAGTTTTTGTCTTATCAATTTAAATCTCCCTCGCGAAACTTTACCGAGTTTTCTAATCAATCTTTTACTACTAAAAACTTTTACTTGAGACAGCAATACAGAAAAACTCTCATTGTCATCTTCAAAATTCACATAAAAAATACCCTCTTTAACCTTGGTAGATAAAGGGATACCAATAAACAATTTACTGGAAAATTTTCTTAAAATCAAAATAGGTCTTTCAATTAATTCATTTTTTCCATCTTCTTCATCCCCTACATTAATTCCTAAATAACTCCACCAAATTTCTGTCTCAGAAAATTCATATTTATTTTCTTTTATCTCATTAATCGTAGGCTTTATTTTAAACCACTCTGAATAATCTTTTGACACAGAAAATTTATTTTAATGTAATAATCTCCTGTCCGCCCATGTATTTTCGCAGCACTTCTGGAATAACAATGTTACCATCTTTGTCTTGATAATTTTCAACCAGGGAAACTAAAATGCGCGGTGTAGGAATAGCTGTACAGTTTAGAGAGTGGGCAAACTTGGTCGTACCATCTTTAGTTTTGTATTTTATATTTCCACGTCTAGTTTGAAAATCGTGGAAGTAACTGGCACTGGATATCTCCCTGTATTTGTTTTCTTTTGGTACCCAAAGTTCTATGTCATACTTTTTAACTTGACCTTGGCCAATATCTCCTCCGCAATTTAAAACGGTGTGGTACGGAATGTTCATAGACTCAATAAATTCCTCTGTATTTCGGTTGATTTCTTCGTGGTATTTTACGCTCGTCTCGTGGCTAGCTTCGCACAAAATCACTTGTTCCCATTTGTGAAATTCGTGTACACGAATGAGACCTTTGACGTCTTTTGCATGTGCCCCAATTTCACGGCGAAACGCAAATGAAAAGCCAATATATTTGCGAGGATTCTCTTCTAATCCTTCTAAAACTTCATCTCCAAACATTCCCATCAGTGGTACTTCGGCCGTACCTGCTAAATATTGACCATCTTGGGTTTTAAAAAGATCGTCTTCTCCTTGTGGCAAGTATCCATTGGCCAAAAATGACTCTTTATTTGCAATCGCGGGAGTTAGAATTGGCAGGTATCCCTTTTTACCCCAAAAGTCCAAAGCATATTGCCAAATAGCCATAGTTAACCGCAAACCGTCGCCCGTAAGAAAATAACCCCGAAAGCCGTGAACTTTTACACCTCTTTCAAAGTCGGCAAGTCCTAGTTTTGTCATCAGTTCTACATGGTCTTTAGGCTCGAAACCAAAGATTGGCTTTTCTCCCCAAACTTTTATCTCCACATTGTCAGCGTCACTTTCACCGTCTGGTACTGTCATGTCGGGAATATTTGGCACGTGCAGCATCAACATCTGCCATTCTCCAGTGACTTTCTTCAAAGCCTCTTGCACAGATGCAATTTTTTCTTTTAAAGTTTTCATGTCGTTCAAAAGTTTTTCTCGAGCAATACTGTCTAGGTTTCCCGCTAAAAGCTCAGACGCTTTGTTTTGTTCGGCTCGCATGGTTTCAAAATCGTTTAAAAATTTTAATCTTCTCTTATCTACTTCCAAAAGTTGTTGTACGTCAAAATCAATATGTTTTTTCTTGGCAGCTTCTTGTACCAATTCCCAGTTTTCTCTTATAAATTTTATATCTAGCATAGATTTTTATTAATTATTTTCTTCTAATTTTTTAACCCTAGTATTTAAAATGGTAAATTGCGACTTCATACTAGAGCCCAAATTATCAATTTCTTTTGCAAAAGCCGGTACACTTACAACTTTATCTTCAATTTTTTCCCATCTTTCTGTTAGTTTAGTTTGGCTTGCTCTTAAATGCAAAATACTACTTTCCACCTCTTCTACCACCCATTTTAATTTAAAGAAATTATCTTCCAAGAATTTGTCTCTTTCTTTAGAAGAATGGAACTCATTTGTCGAGAATTCAACAAAATTATCGAATTTATTATTTAAGTTATCTAAACTTTTCCCAAACACTTCAAACTTTGCATTCATACCTAAAAACATATTAGCTAAACTTTCCAAAGTTACTTTATTTTTTTTAGCAACTGCTTTTTTCGCAATTTTTTTCATATCTCTATTATACCAACATTACAAACTCTTGCCAATTTGACAAACAATGATTTATATTTTATATTTTTCTATCATTTTAGTAATGTCTAACCAAATTACATTGTGTGTATATTTTTTCATAATAATGTTACAGTATCTATTGCAATATATCACTAAAATAATTCACCCAGGTCAAAAAAGGACAAAAATTAAGATTCCGAGTCAGGTAGTGAATGTCTTATTTTTTAAATAGACCATTCGGATCTAAATAAGGTGAAAGTTCGTCATTGGAAACTAGAATATGATTACTTGGGGCACAAAGTTCCTCAAAACTAAACATGAAATTATATATAAAATATATTCCCCTCTCACTAATTGCAAAATCATTATCCTTACTATCAGAAAACTTGCCGTAATCCTTATTATATTCTTTGTTTCTAACTACAGTATCTTCCACAACTCCCCTGCATTCATTATCTTGCTTGTTTTTTTCTATAGCAAAAGAAATATTTTCTGCTAATTTTTTGTTTAACATAGCGATAAATGAAGGGATTTTTGCTGGTATTATAAAATCCTTTAAAGTTATGTGTGATCCATTAGTTAAATTAATATTATAGTAATCAGAGCTATCATTCAAACCAGCTGCAGAGTACTCGGTAGAGATAGAAAAACTTAAAATATTATTCTTATCGTAATGAATACTATAATTAGAAAATAAATAGCCACTTTCTCCACTCCCTATTTCCTTGAAAGAAGTTTTCCAATCATTTTTTACATTATTTTTAAAATCAAACTCCTTTCTTAGTTTTTCAATTACTTTTGTATCTGAAATATTATAAAAATCTGGCCAGTAAAATTCTTTAGGACCATAACCTTTTACTTCAATGGGATAATATAAAGGCTTTATATGAGTGCTAGTTCCATTAGTATTTGAGTATAGAGGATTAATTTCATCAATATTAGTTGTCGCATTTGAGATTTTAGTACTGACCGACGTTTGTTCATTTTTATTACTATTAAAATACAAATATGCACACACTAATCCAAAAATAAATACTACAAGAACTCCAGAGAAAATTATTTTTTGTTTTTTCATACTATGAACTATAGCACATTTTTGATATAATTTAAGTAATGAAAAAATTTGCCGATTTTCCAATACTCAAAATTGACAAAAGTGAATTCCAAAAATATGGATTGTTTAAAAGATTTTTAGAAATTTCCGACCCTCCAAAAGAAATATATATCCGTGGAAATATAGAACAATTTAAAAACCCTGCCGACTTTCACTTTCTGTCTGTGATAGGCTCGCGTGCAATAACAAATTATGGCCGCGACACAATCGGTAAACTTGTAGAGCCACTTTTGGGCCAGCCAATATGTATTATTTCAGGGCTCGCCATTGGCGTCGACGGGCTGTCGCACAAAGCAGCTATGAAAGCAGTGTTGCCTATGATAGTTGTACCAGGCTCTGGCCTTGGGGAGAAAGTCCTCTACCCAGCAACCAATAGAGAGCTCGCACTAGAAATTTTGAACAAAGGAGGACTCATGATTTCTGAATACGAAGAAAATTTTAAATCTACCCTTTGGGCTTTTCCTGCACGCAACAGGCTGATGGCCGCACTTTCCGATGCAGTACTCATAATAGAAGCCAGAGAGCGGAGTGGGACCATGATAACTGCAAGACTCGCACTCGAGTACAACAAAGATGTCTGGTGTGTACCGGGCTCTATATTTTCAGAAACAAGCGTGGGTACCAACGAACTTATCCAAAATGGTGCCGCACTTATAAAGGACACAAATGATATTTTACACGGATTCAGAATACAAATTCCAGGCCTCATCCCCAACCCTTCTCCGATGGAGAAGGGAGTAAGTGCAAATTTAGAAAAATACAATCTATCTCCAGATGAAAAAATGTTACTAGAGAAACTTACTGAAAATTTATCCAAAGACAAACTTTTTGAAATTTCCAAATTAGAATTTGGAGACTTCTTTTCTGCCCTCACCATGCTCGAAATGAAAAACTGTATAAAAATCGACGGTGGAATTGTCCGAAAAATT
>JAYTYL010000058.1:0-6488 GCA_043742405.1 bacterium | reverse complement strand
TTGGAGTAAGTAGTCCTATATTTAAGTAGGGAGTGAGAATGGAATGGTTTATAAAGTCAAACTCTTGTGCTATTGAATCTTCATAAATTCCAAAATTTTCTAATTTGTTTTCTAGAAAATTTTCTAAAACTTTCTTTGCATCTTTAAAATCTATAGCGTAATTAAAATTCTCTACCAAGCCGTAGTTATCAGCAAAGTTTTTATCTACATATTTTTTTGCTTCTTGTACAAATTCACCTTCTGTAAATTCTAAATTGATTGGCTCTATGAAATTTTTAGGCAACTTTTTTCTATTTTCGGTATCAAAACTAAACTTGCCACCAACGGGTTTATTTTCGTCATCTACCAATATCTTTAATCTTTTTCTTTGCCACTCATAAAAAGTTTTCATAAATGGCTTTTTATTTTTAACTTCGAAAAACTCAAAATTTTCAACTTTGCTATTTATGAACATGGGAGAATTAACAAAATTTACTTCTAAATTATTTTTTTTAGCCGCTGCTCGCAAATCTTTTTCCAGCCAGCTGTCTACTACTTCATAACAACTTATATGAGTTATTTTTTGCTTGGCTAATATTTCGCCCAAACTTTTTCTATTCAATAAGTTTTTACTTTCAACATATTCTACTTTGTAACCAGAATCTAGTAGAAACTTCTCGTAAAACTTCATACTAGCTCTATGCAAAATAAGTTTCTGTTTGTGAAATTTGTATTGTCTGAAAAACAAAAAATCTTCAACTAGAAAAATCCCCTTCTTTTTATTAAGTAGAATGTTGTTTTCAAACAATTGGTGAGGGAAAATTAAAACTATTTCTTTCATATTTTAAATTTATATTTATTTAGCATATCATGTGTGATATAATTTGTTCAATATTTATGAAAAAGCTAGTAATTTATTGGGCGAGAAGAGATTTGCGTTTAAATGACAACCCAGCACTTACGGAAGCTGTAAAAAAATCTAGAGAAAATGGTGTTGATTTTTGTCCAATATTTATTTTGGAGGACTACATGTTGAGCGCGGAAACTAAATTTCAATTTGGATTCCCAAGTAGATATTTTTTGAGTGTAGCAGTTCCAGAATTTGCTAAACATTTTAAAAGTTTTTTGTTAGTAAAGGGCAAGGGCGCGAAAACTTTTATAAATTTGTCAAAACACTTTGAACTAAATATTCATGTCAACGAAGACGTGTATGTAGACTTTTACAAACAAATAGAAAAGCTAAAGAAGAATAATATTTCCGTAACAGTACACAAAGATATGCTGACTGTAGATAAAAACTTGGTTAGTGGACTTCGCAATATTTATTCGATTTTTACTCCTTTCAAAAAAGCATGTTGGAAAAAGTTTTTGCAAGAACCAGTTTTAGGAAAGACGAAGACAGAAAATGCTCATTTCATTACAAAATCTGACTTAGAAAAAATACCTCACCAAATAAAAATAGATCAGGAAAGTATTTGGAAACATTTTTCCAAAAGTAGAAAATTTGAGGTGCAAGATTATGAAACCAAAAAGAAACACGAGTTTGATATTGATGATTTGTTACCTAAAAAAGAAAAATATGATGTACTTTATACAAATGAAGAAGAAGCACTCAAACACTTTAAGAAATATTTAAAAGAAGACTTGGAAAATTATAAAGAAGACAGAGACAGTTTAGAAAAAGACAAAACATCGAAAATGTCGCTCGCCCTTTGTTGGGGTTTGGTCTCGGCTCGTACTTTGAAACAAGAAGTTGTCGAACACTTTGATAATGATTTTTTCAATATCGATTGGTTTAAAATAGAAGAAAAATATTTCGGGCCCATACATTATATTTCCGAGCTTGTCTGGCGAGAATTTTACAAATATCTTTTGTATCATCATCCAAATTTGATGAATGAGGAATTTCAAGAAAAGTTTCGTTTTAAAGTGAGTTGGGTAGAAGAAAAAGAAGCAATTAGAAGATTTGAGGCTTGGATAAAAGGTGAAACTGGTTACAAAGTGGTAGATGCAGCTATGATGCAACTTGCACAAACAGGATGGATGCACAACCGCTCGCGCATGGTAGTCGCTAGTGTGTTAACAAAAAACTTGGGAGTAGACTGGAGGTGGGGGCAAGAGTATTTTCGAGCCATGCTACTTGACTTGGACGAGGCGAGCAACAATGGTGGCTGGCAGTGGGGAGCAAGTGTGGGTGCCGACCCAAAGCCAATTCGCATTTTCAACCCATATTTGCAAGCCGAAAACTATGACAAAAGAGGGGTTTATCAAAAAAAGTGGCTAGGAGAAAAAAGGTATTTTTTTGAAACCCCGCCAATTGTGGAACACAAGCAAGCAAGAGGTGAAGCCCTTAAAAGGTATGGTTTGGACAGCAAACATGATGGCGAACCGAGGGACTACTAATTTTTCACAATATATGTTATAATATGTAAATAGTAAAATTAAACTAATAAATATATGGCAGAATTTAAAAAATTTGGTGCAAGAGGAGATAGAAGTGGACGAGGTAAAGGTAGTTTCGGTGGTGAAAAAAGAGCTAGTAACTTTGGTGGTGACAGAGGGTTTGGAGCTGGTAGAAATGGCGAATATGTAAGTCGACCAAGGTTTGACAAGGGAAGCAGAGACAGGGAAATGTTCCAAGCAACTTGCGATAGTTGCAGCAATTCTTGCCAAGTACCTTTTAAGCCGTCGGGCGACAAACCTGTTCTCTGTGACAACTGTTTTTCTAAAAAAAGAGAAGATTCTAGTAGAGAATATAAAAGTTCACAAAGTTTTGGCGAGAGAAACGATAGGGCTGAAAGACCTGCTAGAAACTTTGCAGAAACAAATACTCCAAGACCAGATCAGAAAATAAATGACCTCCAAATGAAACTAGAGTCTTTAACTTCTAAAGTTTCTGAGCTTGTAACTATTACAAAGACTTTAACAGAGAAGTTGGCAACTATGGAAGTAAAGCCAACAGAAGTAACACCAAAGGCAAAAACAGTAAAAAAAGCAGCTGTGAAAAAAGAAGTTGTGACAAAAGTACCAGCTAAAAAAGCTTCTAAAAAGAAATAATTTTTCTTTGTGAAAATTTGGGATGCAATTGTGATTGGGGGTGGCGCAAGTGGAATGATGACAGCAGCCGTTGCAGCCAAGCGTGGTAAAAGTGTGCTACTTCTCGAGAAGAACAACTCTCTTGGAGAGAAATTAAAAATTTCTGGTGGTGGTCGCTGTAACATAACAAATGGAGAAAAAAATTTGCGAGTCCTTTTAGAAAAGTATGGTCAAGCCTCAAAATACTTACATACACCATTTTCCTTATTTGATAATAATAGTACTTCAAAATTTTTTGAAAGTAGAAATTTACAACTTGTTGAACAAGAAAGAAAAAGAGTTTTCCCTATAACTGAAAGGGCAATTGATGTTTATGATGTTTTGATGAATGATTTGAGAATTTACAATGTTGATATAAGAAATAATTGTGTAGTTAATAAAATAGTTAGCAAAAATGGAGAAATTATTTTTGTTGAAACCAATTTGGGAAATTTTGAAGCTAAGAGTTTTGTGCTTGCTACAGGTGGACTTTCACACCCAAAGACAGGCTCGACAGGCGACGGCTTTAAATTTTTAAAAAGTTTGGATCATAAGGTAAAAGACCCAACACCCTCGGTTGTACCCATACAAACTTCTGATAATTGGTCGCATGTTTTGAGTGGAACAACTTTGAAAAATGCTAAAATTACTTTTTTTACAAATATTAATTTTACAAAGAAAAAAGAGTTTGTAAAAAAAGGCGATATTTTATTTACCCACTTTGGGCTCTCTGGTCCAACTATTTTAAACTCCGCAAATGATGTTGGAATACTCTTGCAAAGTGGCGCTGTGTGTGCAGAAATGGATGCCTTTCCAAGTATTAATCATGGTGAATTGGACAAAAAAATCACTAAAATATTTGACGAAAATAAAAACAAAACTTTTAAAAGTATTTTAAAAGAAATTGTCCCCGAGGGTACCAGTAAGGGCTTGGAAATATTAATTCAAGATTTATTTTTAAATCAAAATATTTTACAAACAAAAGTTCATAGCATAAGTCGGGAAGATAGGAAAAATCTTACACAAATTTTAAAGATGCTGCCAATAAACATTGTAGGTCTAATGGGTTTTGAAAGAGCTGTTGTTGCCGATGGTGGAGTGATGTTGGACGAGGTTGACATGAAAACTTTTGCTTCCAAAAAATACAAAAATTTGTTTATTACTGGTGACATGTTAAACGTCAACAAACCATCGGGAGGGTATAGTTTACAGCTCTGTTGGACTTCGGGGTATATTGCAGGAATGAGTGTGTAGAAATCTATGTTAAAATATTATTATGTTAATAAATAATTTACTTTGGATTTTGATAGGTGCATTTGTAGGAGTGATAGGTTTTAAGATAGAAAAACACAAAAAGAATGGTCTGTTTTTCAATAGTTTGTTTGGAATTTTCGGAGGGTACCTTGGTGGTTTTGCTGCGCATTTTATCATTAACCCAGGGCAAATTTTAGAGCTCGACTTGACCGCCATTCTTTTTTCATTTATTGTGGCTTTTGTTTTTGTAAAATTAGAAGACTACATTTTCCCAGGCTAGTTTTTTCTAAAGCTTGAATTTTTCAATATCTGTGATATAATCCATTTTATCTTGCGGGGTAGAGAAGTGGTATCTCGGCAGGCTCATAACCTGCAGACCTACGTTCGATTCGTAGCTCCGCAACAAACGCCGATATTCATTATATTTCTCCATCCCTACGAACTAAAAACTATTTGTTTGTATAGGTTTATTTTCTACTGAATTAGGTTCGATTGTTGCTATTTTAGACTTCAGCGCAATTACACCTTCAGCATACTTATCGAGCCTGGAGTGAAAAGGCTTAAAGTGTGGTTTAAATCAAAATATTGTGTGGATAGAAATATCAATGAAAAACCGTTTCTAAGGAAGTGAAAAAATGCATTAAAAGAAATCGGTAATAGTGTATACTTGATATATAAAAATATGCAAATTCCTGAAAACCCAAATTCAACTAGTAAATCTGAGCAAATTTCTAAAACTTTAGAAGTATCTGAAAGAATAAATTTTGAATGGCCAGAAATTGAAAGAGATTGTGTTGGTCTTGCTGAACAGTTAGCATATTCAAAAATAATACTTCTTGGAGTTGGCACAGGTTCTTGGATCACAGCAAAGTTGATAAAAGCAGTTTTAACTAAACACAAAAAAGATGTGACACTAACCGTAATAGGTGTAGCTTACGATGATTTAGGAACAGACAAGGAAGAGGTGAAATTGTATCAGGATTTTTCTCCGTCAATGATAGAAAAATTTAAAAAAATGGTAACAGAAGAAGGGTATCAAATAGTTGTATTTGATACTTTAATGAACACAGGTAGAACTATAAAATTTGCCACCGAATATCTTAAAAGTGTTGGTCTTGAAGGTTGTAAAGTTGCCACACTTCATTGGGAGGTACAACCAAGAAAAAACGTACCTGAATGGAGAAAATTTATTGATATTATTCCTGATTATTTTAGTCAAAAAGTAATAACTAAATCAGAAAATCCATACCTAGGCTATCCTTGGGATAGATTAGAGAAGTAATTTTATATGAAGGCAAATAAAATTATATTAGGTTCATCGTCTTCGATTAGAAAAATGGTTCTAGAAACTACAAATTTTAAATTTGATATAGTTTCTCCTGATATTGATGAAACAATTTACGAATATTTAGATCCAGTAAAGAAAGTTAAAAAAATTGCGTTTGAAAAGAATAAAAAAATCCTAGAAGATTTAAAGTACAGGAATTCTATTGTTATTACTGCTGACACACTTTGTCTTTTGCCGAATAATAAAACACTTGGTAAACCTAAAAATTTAAATGAGTCTGTAAAAATGGCTATGCAACAAAGTGGGAAGACAATAAAAGCAATCACAGGTATTTGTATTTGTTACACACAAAATAATAAACGAAAATATATAATAAAAAACTCTCAAACAAAAGTTACATATGCAAAATTTTCTGAAAAGCAAATTTCAAACACTATGAAAAGGTATATTACTACTGATAAAGCTTCAGGTTTGGGTATCTTTATTGATTCACCAGGCTTTTCTTTCGTGGAAAAATTTGAAGGATCTTACAGTGGGGCTTTAGGCTTACCGTTGGAATTAGTAAATAAAATTTTAAATAAAATTTATGGATAAAAAAATTAAAGGGGTTATTATAGGTCCAACAAATGTTGGTAAAACTACATTATTAGATAAGTTAGAATCAAGACACGGAATAAAACAGGTATCAGTTGGGAAATTAACAAGAGAAAGTGGTAATATAGATCCAAAAGTACAGCAAATTTTACAAGATTGTGTAAAAAATAAATTACCAGCTCCTCCGGAGATTGCCGTACAAGCAATCTTACCCCTTATAAATTATTTTGGAAGTATTAACGAAAATTATTTTTTAGATGGTGCACCTAGAACCATCGAAGAAGCTGAAATTTTTCTG
>JAYTYL010000057.1:0-2745 GCA_043742405.1 bacterium | reverse complement strand
ATTAACCCGCCAACTATAAAATCTCCAAAAAATGGAACATAAATACTTAAAAGCTCAAGTTTTACAAAAAACCACCAAGCAATAAAATATGACAATACCACAACTACCAAAAGTCTCCATTTGAAAGATAAACCCTTTTCACCTATTAACCAAACCTTTTTTCCGCAAGAAGAAATGTCGTCTATTGCCCCGAGTATGCCTGTAAACATCATAGTAAAAATAATTAGCCAGGTTTGATTTCGCGAGACGAAGTCTATTTTGTTTATGAGTGGAATGTATTCTGACAATAGCCAGAAAAATGAAGCTACAATAAATACACTCACCCAGATAATTGCTCCCCCAAGCCGTGGTGTGCCAATATAGTCTTCACCTTGAATTTGTTTTGTGATAGTTGCCTCTGTACCGTCGAGTGCTACTGTGTTGGTCTTCTTTTTCCACATGGAATTGTGTCTTAAAAATCTTATATATGCTGGTGCGATAGAGAATGCAACCAAAAAAGTGGCTATACTTGCAAGGAGAAGTTTTAGAGTGTTTATGGTCATGAATTATTGTCTTTAATGTTTGTGAATCGCTTGATATTATAGCATTTATTTTTAAATAAGTGTTTTTCTAAAAGTTTTCCACAAGTTTCTATTTTGTGATTATTTATTTAATGTATACTTTATTTAATCTAAATATATGAAAAGCGGAGAGCCAAACGGATTAATGAAAAATGGTAGTTTTTCTGGTGTAAAGCAGACACCTAAAAATATTTTAAAGAATATAGGAGAAATCAAAAAATTATTAGGAAAAAGCGGAAATCCAAATTTTGAAGGTTTTTTACCTAAAGGAATTGCGGAAGCTATCCAAATTCCGGAAAATCCAACTGAACGACAATTGAAAGATGTTCTTGAGAGAACAGATGAAATAAAAGCTAGCTTACAATTAAGGAGTCTAACGGATCGGCCTACTCCTACACCAGATCAAGTTTCTGCGGAAATCAAAAAATTAACAGATGAAAGAAAAAAGTTGCAAAAAGAAGAGGAAAGCTCTAGTAGTTTTTGGAGACTGTTTTCTCTTAAAAAAGAGCAAGAGTACCAGGCAATTAAACACAAGATATCAGAAATTGATGAAAAAATTGCAGAACTCACAGGTAATCAAGGTAATATTAAGAGTCTAAATATTACAAAAACTGCCGCTGAAATAAAAAAAGCCAGAGTAGCAAATAACGATTCCATATTAGATATGATAGGTAAAGAAAGAGCAGATAATGTTCAGAAAATAGAGACTTGGACAGCTAATGAAAGAGAGTTTAACAGAAAACTAGCTGAAACCCCAAATGGACATGAAAGAAGATTGTTGCTTTTGCAACTACAAGCATTAAAAGTAGAAAAAGAAGCTGAGAAAGCAAATACCAGACAAAGAAGGTTGGATGAGGCAAGAAAAATGGAAGGGGTGAGGAAGTATACTCAGCCAGTTTTGGAACAAATGAAAAAAATGGGAGACATAAGATTTTGGCAAAAAGTTGCTGTTTATGGAGGTATTGGTCTCCTTGCGGGCACTTTGATAGCTGCTCCTGTTGCAGCAGCTGCTGCAGGAACACTTGTTGCAACAGGAGCAAAGCTTGCTGTAGCGAAAGTAGTAGCGGGAGCATTGGCGGGCAGTATTTCTGGTAGTGTAACATCGGCAGCTAAGTTTTACCATGATAAAGAATTTGATGGAAGTGCTGGAGACAAAGAGACTTATAAGTCACGTATGAAAACTGCAGCGCTCATAGGTGCTCTAACGGGAGGTATTGGAGGAGCTTATGCTGAAGAAATCAAATCTTTCTTTCATGGAATTTACGATTTACTTGCAAATACTATATCTACTCCAGTACCGACTGTCACACTTTCCGAGACTCTTTCACCTGTAACACAATACCCTGCGCATGCAGTTACGGAAGTCACACCTCATGCAGTCGAACCGACTCCATCAGTAGTTACACCCCCTGTAGCTACTTCACCAGCAGCACAATATCTTGCGCAGGTACCTACAGGAGATATTCCGACTACAGCAATAAACACAACCACAGCTCCTGTAGTTCCTGATCTTCAAGCACAATACCCTGCGCATGCAGTTACGGAAGTCACACCTCATGCAGTCGAACCGACTCCATCAGTAGTTACACCGCCTGTAGTCCCTGATACTGGAGCATCAGTTCCTATTGCACCTGCTCCAATTGCGCCAGAAAAAATAGTTGATTTAATAGGGACTACAGGCTTGGAAGGGTCAGGGCTTAAATACTTTACTGGTCACGGCATGACACCTGCACAAGCAAATAATTTTCTGGAAAACCTCTTTGGTTTTGACGATAGCCGCGCTAAAGTAGTGGAAATGCTTCAGCAAGTTGCTGAAAAAACAGGTAAGCCTATTCCAAACAAAATTATTGATAGGCTTTTAGAGCAGGATAGTGCTGGAGCTTTTTGGAAAACTCTTAACTCTATTAAGGTTCCCGAGTCCACATTTAACCAGTTTTTTGAAATTGTAAAAGGTATTGGTGAAGAAACAAATGCAACCATAACTAGAAATGGGGTAAAGATCACTGGAAATCTCTTTGAATTAGCAAAACAAATAAAATAAAAATATGCAAGAAATAATAAAACAAATTGATACTTTACTTAGAAGTAAGTTTCCTGAATATTCTGACCAAGAGTTTCAAGAGATGGTAGATGAATATGGTGAAATAATTTTCTTAGAGTCACTAAATAAAATTTTTATACTTTT
>JAYTYL010000056.1:0-6331 GCA_043742405.1 bacterium | reverse complement strand
CCTTGTTAAACTCACCCTTCCCCCAGGACTTCGAGAAGCCGCCGCCAGGTTTTCCAGCCGCCACCATTGTGGCGATTTGGTCTGACTTGGCTTTGATGGCTTTTTGCAGTTGTGTCATAGGAAACTCTCTTTGTTGATGACGCTTGTATTTTACACTACTTTCAGGATTCCGTCAAGGAGAGTTTTTTTGACATTTCTACAAAAACCTGTTTCTGTAGCATTGGTGGTGCCAAGCTCGTAGAACTTGCTGCTAGCAGTACCACCGCCACAGAAATCAGCATATTCGCAGCTCCGATAGCATTTTTCAATGCCATATTTATAGTCACGAACGTATTCAACATCCAGACCTGCACGTAATATTTCATCGAGCCCTTGTTTCATTATATTCCCTACGACAAAGTTGCCATACCTACCAACGCCAGAGTTTAAAAATTCTGGGGAAAGAAGGACAACGTCGCCGTTGTATGCAATGCAAGGAAACAAATTTCGAAGATCTACTGAGTACCTTTCTGGAGTATCGTCGGTTGTAGAGGTTGAAACCAGATAGGATATTGCCTGTCCCATTTCCCTGATTTCAATACTAGGGTCATTTCTCCACAAACGAAATAAAGTTGCCCAGAAGTTTTGCACACCCAAGTCATTGTTTAATTGTTTGGTGTGCACACCTACAGCTTCTTCGATATTGAATGCTACTCTATAGCAACCGAGTTCTTGAAAAAACTCATAGAGTTTGTCTGCTTGATTTAAACCATCTTCGCAGACCACACTAATACACATGAAGCGTATGTTGTGCGCTTTTAGCACCTCAATACCAAGCATAATTTTGTCATAAGAAGCTTGGCCATTCCAGTTTACTCTGTTTTGATTCATTTCAGCTGGGCCATCTATACTTACCCCTATTTCAACATCAAACTCTTTGAACAATTGGCACCACTCTTTGGTTATAAGGGTGCCGTTTGTTTGCACGACGTGGTTTATACGTCGAAGCTTTTTTACTTCCTCAAAACATTCCAAGAGCAAGCGAAAATGTTTTATGCCAGTGGCTAATGGCTCACCAGCATGCCATATAATATCAACAGGGCCTTTACCTGTCGACAAATCAACCACAATCTTCTTTGCTAAATCTGCACTCATTTTTTTGTTATTTGCCTTTTCAGGCAAGTAGCAGTATGAGCATTTCAGATTGCAAAGCGTGGTTGGTTGCAGAACAACTTGCATTGCGTTGTACATTTTCTAGCCTTTCAGTTAATGAGAGCAAACATCTTTTCAGACGCTGTTATTTATTATACCATATATTTCTAACTATGTAAATGATTTACTGATGTTTTTTCATTTATAATTTTAAAACTGAATTTGGTAGGGTAATTGTGAAAAACAGTAGTAAATATTACATTCAGTGAGTTACTGTGTAAGTTATATTTAAATAACTTTGCAAACTTAAGATAGCGTTTTTTATCTTAGTCGCATATATAATTAGTTCTGAAAGCCAGACATTAGGGTCACCATGAGAAAAAACACCAACCGCTTGGTGTTTTTTCTACATGGGGATGCTAGAGCCATGTGTCGAGTTTGTTGAGTGAAGCAAAACAAGGCGAGCACGGCGAGGCCGGACTGAAGAAGATTTGCGTTAGTAAATTTTACTGAAGTCACAAAAAATAAAACATCACCTCTGGCATCGATAAGTGGGGTGTTTTAGCACTAAAACATGTTATAATTCATGAATGGAAAATAACATAAAAACAACTTCTACGATTAAATATGCTGGTTTTTGGGTAAGGGTGGCTGCCTATTGTATAGATGTCCTAGTGCTTATCGGCTTCGAGCTTTTGATCTTTTGTTTCTACTTTGTAACAGGAAGTTTTGCTTTAGGAGCTATTATATTTTCTATAGTAATTTTGTTCTATGCTCCGACAATGATTGTTCTTTATCAGGCGACATTGGGAAAGATGGCAGTCGGTTTGCGAGTAGAAAGAAGTAATGGAGAAAGAGTAGGCTTTGGGAGAGCATTTTTACGAGAAATTCTTATAGCCCTATCGGGCTATATTCTTTTTATAGGATTTATCACAATACCTTTTACTGAAAAAAGGCAAGGTCTACACGATATAATCCTAGACACCGTTGTAGTTGAAAATGACCCTAGCAAATCCAAAACTGGGTGGATTGTCTTTGCTGTAATGCTATCCATAATCCCACTGATTGGGATTTTCTCTGCTATTGTTTTAACAAATCTCAATTCTGCAAAGCAAAAAAGCGAATGATGTTATTGTAAAAAAAGAATTAATGACAGTTAAACTTGAATCTGTCTTGTATTATGATGGCCTAGGGCACAAATCCTACTTGGGTTATTGTAAAAACACAAAAGTAATTGCCACCCTTGCCAGTGCTTCAAAAGCTGGGACAGTAGATAAAAACACAGTATCTTCTGTTTGTAATGACAATAAAACAGCGTGGGCAGCATCTTCGCCTCTGCGAGCAGCAGATAATTTTGCATGTGTAGATTCAACTAGTCAAATAACTATAATCTCATCTCCACTAACTGATGGCGAAACTTCCTGTAACTAATCTGGAATGTAGTTTACTTCATTGCCACAATGTCTTTAAGCGCCTTAGCTACTCGAAACTTTACTACTCGCGTGGCTGCTACAGAAACGGGCTCTCCTGTCTTTGGATTTCGGGCCATGCGGGCTTTTCTTGTTTTGGTAGAAAAAGCTCCCAGACCAGCGATAGTCACATCGTCACCTTTTTTAAGAGACTTGGTGATTGTGTCGAGCATTGCCTCCATTATTTCCTCGGCTTGAGTTTTAGTTCCGTTTGTTACTCCTTGAATGATGTCTACTAGGGCTGCTTTGTTCATAAAATTTTTATTATGATTCAATTGTTTTTAATGATTAATTTTGAATCTGAAATAAGTAAAGCAAAATATGGGGAATTTGTAAAGGGGTTGCAAAATTCTAAAGTTGTGATATATTTTAGTTGTTATTAGATTGTGTACAAGTAAGCCGAAACGAAAGTTTCGGAATTTTAATTAATATAAATATATGTTAGATATAAAAGCTTTAAAACAAGCACTTGAAGTGATAGAGCAGGAAAAGAGAATTTCAAAAGATAAAATAATCGACGCAGTCGAGGCTTCGCTTGCAGCTGCTTACAAAAAAGAGTATGCGGACAAAGACCAAATAGTAAAATGTGTTTTAAATATGGATACTGGAGTAATGGATTTTGTGCAGGCTAAACTAATAGTCGATGAAACTAATTGTTGGTTTTCAGAAAATGACGAAGAGGTGAAAGAAGAAGGAGATGAGAGACCACGATACAATGAAGAAAAGCACATAAAAATAAGTGATGCCAAGCTAATAAAGCGCGAGAGCCTTGTGGGCAATGAAATAGTCTTTCCACTTGAAGCAAAAGACGATTTTGGTAGAATAGCAGCTCAAACCGCTAAGCAAGTGATAATGCAAAAACTACGCGAAGCAGAAAAAGCATCTCTAACAGAAGAGTTTGCAGAAAAAGAAGGAAGTATTTTGACAGGAACTGTACAACGTGCCGAAAGAGGAAACGTGTTTATTGACCTTGGACGTGCAACAGCTATACTTTCCCAAGATGAACAGATACAAGGAGAAAATTTTAAACCAGGAGAAAAGATCCGTGCATACCTTTTCAAATCAGACGACTCGGTAAAAGGGCTTTCTTTAAAACTTTCACGTACTCATCCAAAATTTTTAATAGAACTCTTCAAGGAAGAGGCACCAGAAGTTGAGAGTGGAGCGGTAGAAATCAAAAGTGTAGCTCGTGAACCAGGAAAACGTGCAAAGATAGCTGTAGTCGCGCACGATGAAAATATTGACCCAGTAGGTGCATGCGTTGGTGGGCGTGGCACACGTGTAAACCAGATTACCAAAGAGCTTCACGGAGAAAGAATAGACATAATAGAGTGGAGTGAAGACACAAAGGAATTCATAAAAGCATCTCTTTCTCCAGCAGAAATTGTGAGTCTTACTCTTGATGAAGAGAACAAGCAGGCAACTGTTCTAGTAAATACTGACCAATTTTCACTCGCAATCGGGCGCGGTGGGCAAAATGTGCGCTTGGCGGCAAGACTGACTGGTTGGAAAATAGATGTAAAAGAGAATGGCGCAGAAATTGAAACAGAAACAGAAAAAAACCCAGAAGAAAAAATAGGTCGCGAAGAGATATTCTCCGAAGAGGCGTAAAAATATGTCACAAAATAAAGTTTTAATTTTTCTATATGTTTTTATTGCAATAGTTGCTATTCTTATTTGTTTAATGATGTTAACTTATGATAATAAACAAAAAGAGATCAAAGAAAAAAACTTTAGAGACCGAAATAAAGTAGAAGTAACAAATTATCCAAAAGTGGAAATAGAAGTGAGTAAATAAAATATTAAAATTATGAAATATAAAGTAAAAAAAGAGGTTTTGACAGATTCGCAAGTAAAAGTTACTGTAACTGTGGGTACAGCAGATTTCGAAACTGTTTTGGAAGAAGCCAAGAAAAAAGTTTTAGCCGAGGCAAAGCTGAATGGTTTTCGTGATGGAAAAGTTCCCTATGAAGCATTTGTAAAAAACTATGGCGAGTTTCCCATTCGGCAAGAAATGGGGTATATTGCTGTAGACAAAACTTATGTACAAGTCATAGTTGGTGAGAAAGTAGAGGCTATAGGAAAACCGGAAATAGCTATTTTAAAAGTTACACCAGGTGAGGATTTTGAATACGAGATTGTGACAGATATTTTGCCGGAAGTCGTACTCCCTGAGTATAAAAAACTCCATACCGAAATAAAAGAAGTAGAAATAGAAGAAGTCAAAGAAGATGAAGTGAATGATGCAATAGAAGAGCTACGCCGAATGAGAATGCAAAGTGGAAGCGAAGTTCTTCCTGAAATTAACGAAAAGTTTTTAAAAAGTGTGGGGGATTTTACCACAGTTGAAGATTTAAAAGTAAGAATAAGAGAAAACATTTTGGGAGAGAAAAAATGGAAGGCAGATGAGAAGAGAAAAGGAGAAATATTTGAAAAGTTGATCGCGGAAACTAAAACCGAAATCCCTAAAAGCTTGGTAGAAAACGAGTTAACTAAAATGGAAAGTAGATTAAGTGCCGATCTCTCACAAATGGGAGTAAGTTTTGAAGATTATTTGAAGCATATGAAAAAAACAATTTTAGAGTGGAGAGAAAGTGAAATGGGGAATGCAAAAAAATCTGTAATTCTTCAGCTTGCACTCCACGCAATATCTAAAAAAGAAGATATAAAAGTTAGTGAAGAGACTCTAAAACACGAAGTTGTACATTTGATGGCTCAATATAAAGAGCTAGATGAAGAAAGGGCGAGAGCCTTCTCAGAAGAGAGAATGACCAATTCTTTGGTATCAGAATTTGTTTCTACAGGAAAAATGCCAGACGAAAAAGCAATCTTTGGTAGCCACGAAGGACATGGACATTAATAGGTAAGTTATACAAGTAATTGTGAAGATATTGCGACAGCAGCTGTCTCTGCGCGTAAAACATTTTTACCAAGAGTTATTGTTTGCAGATTGTATTTTTTAAATAGCTCTCTTTCACTGTCTGAAAATCCCCCTTCTGGGCCAATGAAAATTATTACACTTTCAGTGTTTTTTAACTTATTTTTTATTTCGCTATATTTTTCTTTTTCTTCGATCTCTTCAAACAAATCTAAAACATAAATTTGCTTAGAATTTTCTTGTAGATATTTTTCTAGTTGTAGTGGTTCTCTTGCTAGGTGCGGAATTTCTCCCCAGCCACTTTGCTCGGTGGCTTCTATTAATATTTTTTGCATTCTCGGAAAGTTCCAGCCAATTTTTATTGTGCGCTCGGTAATTAGTGGTACAAAACTTGCAACTCCTAGCTGGGTACACATGTTTAAGACTAGCTCCATGTTTTCTTTTTTAATCATGGCAAATGCCAGAGTTAAATTTTGTTTTTGAATTAGCCTCTCTTCTTCTTTCAAAATTTTGCAAACAATTTCATTTTTACCTATCTTAGCTATTTCTACCGAATACTCTTTATCCCTAAAAACATTAAATTTATCACCAACCTCCATTCGAAAAACTTTTAGAATTTGGTGAACAAGTTCTTTATTTTCTAAAATTATGTTAGGATAACCTTCTGTTTTTTCTTCTCCCAATTTTTCTAAATAAAATCTGTGTATTTTCATATTTACTATTTATAATAACATATTAAATTAAATTAAGTTAATATAATAGACCTCTTTCATATCCCCCATTCCATGCTACACTTAAGTCATGAACATTAAACAATTAAGTGACACACAATTTAAAAGAAAAACAGGAATAC
>JAYTYL010000055.1:0-2451 GCA_043742405.1 bacterium | reverse complement strand
GTTAGAACATCAACGTCTTTTTCGCACTTTATATTTTCTAAAATTTTTAATGTCGACTCTTTTAAATTTACTGGGAGCGGCAACTGCAACATTACACCATCATTTTCTGTTTGCATGTTTTCTATTTTTTTTATCACTTCTCGCTCAGTTATTTCACCATCTAAATTATATAAATTAACTAAAAATCCATAAGTCTCTCCAAATTCTTTTTTCATTTTTAAATATGAAAGACTCGCAGGATCATCACCAACACAAAGAATTCCCAGGCTAGGCTGCACATCTAACTTTTTTATCTCTTCTAGCAACTTTCTCCCTATTTCTTCGTTTATTTTCTTTCCGTCGATTAACATTTGAGTATTATATCATTTATTCAAAAACTCTACATGAACATCTAAATTAAGAGTTTTTACAACTTTAGTTATTACGTCGTCTATAATATTTACATAAAGCTCTTGGTTATAAATTTTATGTTCCAAATCTGCAACCTTTTTTTGGGTAAGATATTGATCTATCGAGAGTGGCAGCTTTTTCATGTCACGCTTTATGAGCATAAGCTCGACGCGACTTTTAAAGATCTCATTTCGAAAACTTCTTACTTGCTTTTTGAAGCCCAATATTCTTTCCTGCTCGGTACTAATTACTAATTTGTTACTCATAATTATTTATAGTCTACCATAATATTATGGTATGAATTTAATTTGTGTTTTATGACTTCCCTCACCTCCACCCTGTCATCCCATCTTTCCACATGGTCGGCAAACACTATTGACTGCTCTGCACCTTTACTTGCAAACAAAATAACGTCACCCTCTTGTGCAAGACTCACCGCCTTTTTAATCCCCTCTCTTCTATCTACAAAATCAAAGATATTTTTATTTTGACCTTCATATTTAAAACCAAATTTTACCAGCCAACTCACAATATCTTTATTTATCACTTCTGGGTCTACGTCAAATGGGTCGGACAAAGTCACTATCGCAACATTTGCAAGTTCTGTCACCGCTTTACTCATATGTTCACGCTTGGAAAGTTCTCTGCCACCACCTTCTGCGCCGTAAACAGCTATCAATTTATTTTCACTCGTTTTTTTAGCAAGTCTTGCGGCCTCGAGTGCTAGCCGCATAGAAATTCCTTCATGGGCATAGTCGACAATAGCTGTAAAATTTTGCCCCACATCAATTATTTCCATTCGCCCAGGAATATTTTTACAATTTACCAATCCTGTTTTTATTTTTTCTTCACTTATTTTTAAATGTCTAGCCAAAATTACAGCTGGTAATGCATTATAAATATTAAATTTTCCCAAGAGAGAGATTTTGTAGCCACTTTGTGAAAAATTTTCTACATCTTTCTCTTCAAACTCATATTTTTTGTCAGCGGGGAAACTCAAAAAATATTTACCTTCCTTGTCAGACGCATTTGCAATTATTACTTTTTGAAAATCTTTTTTCTTTGGCAACTTACTCAGATTTGAAAAAAGTATTCCTTTGGTATTCCTATATTCGGTGAAGCTATTATTGTGACTTTTCAAATGCTCAGGAAATATATTTGTAAATACTACAACATCGTAGTAAAGCCCAACATGTCTTTGCATTTTTATTCCTTCACTTGTTGCTTCTACCAGTACAATGTCACACTTGCCGACCAGCATTTCTTTTAGAAGTTTTTGTAGTAGAAATCTACCTGGCATTGTCATGTGGTACCAGTTCATCTTTTCTTTGTCTCCTATTTTAATATTGGCAGTTGATATTAGCCCTACCTTATAACCACCGGCAGTGAGCACGTGCCACATAAAGTTTAAAGTAGAAGTCTTGCCCTTTGTACCAGTAACAGCTACCACATACATATATTTACTAGGGTTTCCATAGATATTTGACGCAAGAATAGCTAAACAATAGTGATACCAAATAAAAATATTTTCTCCGAAAATATTCTTTACAGATTTTCTAATATAAAACTTTACTCTTTTTAACATATAAAAATTATAACATACGTTGAATAAATTTTCTTGCAAAATACATTAAATACTTGAACTTTTTGAGTGGAATATCTAGAAAATCGCCGTGAAATTTTGCGTAACCGCCAAACTTTTTTTTGAAATTGGTCACGCCCTGCAAACTCTTTTTCCCATAAGTTTTTCCATTTAAATTTTCTGTGATTCCGCCAAAATTATAAATTTCACAGCCCAAGTTTTTTACCTCTTTTATAGCTTCCCACTGCATCAGGTTATTGAAACCCAGCTCCCTTTTTCCAGACACGCTTCCAGCAAAAACCAGGTGTGCAACTCGGTCATACATAACTATTAAAGCTACAGACAAATATATATCATCTAGCTTTGTTAAAACTAAAAACTTTGTTAGTTCATTATTATTCTCATCAAAAATTTGTTGGTAATATTTTTCATCATATAGTTTGAAACCATCTCTTGCACTTGTTTCTTTCATCAAATTC
>JAYTYL010000054.1:0-2673 GCA_043742405.1 bacterium | reverse complement strand
GTGGCTTGGCCATAGTACCCACTTGCATTAATCGTACCAAGTCCTTCTTTAGAAAGTGCAAGCTGAAGTTGAAACACATCATCACCTTGGTCTCCTCTTTGTAATGTTCTGCTTAAAATAGTACATAGTTCGGGATATTTTTGAATATTTTGAGTATTGGATACTTGATTATTATTATAAATCTGGCCTCCGTAGTAAGCAGATCCCTGCTGTGCACTAGACAATTTAAAATTCAGAAAAAATACAAACGCAAAAAAACTTATTAATGTGATTAATTTATAGTGTATTTTCATATACGCTAAAGTATACGCTCTTTCTATTCACTGCGCAATGTGTTTTCCACACCTTTACCCCAATCATAATTCTGCTCTTGTGGAATAATATTAGTCCCATTCATTACCCTTCTTGTAATTTGCTCTACTTCCCCACGCTCTATGTCTTTTTCTTCTTGTTTCAGTGCAAGCTTTGCATCAAAAATAGCTTTTTGCACGCCTACGGGGTTTAGGATATCTTTTGCCAAAAATTCTCGATTTGTACCGGCCGTTTGCACTTCTAGGGTTCCCCAACCAATTAAATTTTCTATAATTCCATTTACTTCTACAGAAATATCTTCTATCTCTTCCAAACCTAAAGTGGAAAGCCTCCTGTCAAAAAGTTTCGGCAGTTCGCTTTCTATGATTCTTTTATTTGTCAAAATCCAAAAGTTTAGTGCATATTTTGTAAATCTTTCTGCCAAGTATATCCAAGAAAAAACTGCCCAAATAAAAATTAAAATATCTGAAATGTACGAAAGAGTAACTCCAAAAATATTTATTTGTGATAAATTTAAAAGATGTTGTAGCAGCCAAATAAAAAAAATCGGGAAAATAAAAATTAGAAAAACGCCTGTGGTCTCTAGAAGAATCCAAAACCAGTGTCTTCTTATGTACATTATTATTTTCTCATCTTTGTGGAATTCTAACATAAATTATTTCAATACTAAATATAAAATTGGTATACAAAGAAGTAGGAGTCCAGCAAAATAAACGTATCTATAGTTTTTTATGAAAGAGTCACCTAAATTAAAATTTGTCCAATGGTAGACGTAGACTACTGACATCACGATTACGAATAGGAAAAACATCATAATTAAAAAGTAAAATGGAACTGTTAGCATATTATGGGGTTGTGTGTTTGAGGTGCTTACAAAATAAGTACTTGGTTCCACAGTCCAATTATATACCTTAGGAGGCAAAATTGTAAGCAATGGGCAAATCGGTGTATTCATGCTTATATAATAACACAAATATATTCTTTTGTCAAAATTACAGGTTTGCCCTCTGTAACTAGGATTGTATGCTCAAATTGAGCAGTCTTTGAGCAATCTTCTGTGATATAGCTCCAAGCATCTTTTTTGGACAAATATACTTCCCCGCTTCCAAGCGATATGTGTGGTTCGATAGCTAAAACCATACCTGCTTTTAACTTTACACCGCCTTTACCATAGTCAGCATGAGGAATTTGCGGTTCACTGTGGATCTCCTTCCCTACTCCATGCCCACACAAAATATCTACCACATTCATACCTGCGCCAACTACGTATTCCTCAATAGCAATTCCAATATCGTTTACAGTATTGCCAACTATGCATGTTTCAATCCCTATTTCCAAAGATTTTTTTGTTACTTCCAAAAGTTTTTGTTCTAGTGGAAACTGCTCCCTCTCCATCGGAGAGGGTCGCAGATCCTGTAAGGACTGGGGTGAGGCCTGTACTAACACACTTATAGCACTATCGACGACTAGACCATTATGTCTAAGTCCAAGATCTAGAGACACAACATCTCCGTCCTTCAATTTTTCACCTGTCGGTATACCGTGTGCAACAACATCGTTCACAGATACACAAAGTGTTGCAGGGAATGGGTAGCTTGCCCCCTTTGGTTTATAGTTTTTAAATACCGGTATATCTCCATTTTCTAAAACCATCTTTTCAGCCAATGCATCCAAATCTTTTCCCGACACACCCACTTTACACTCCTCTCCAAGCACTCGCAAAATCTTTGCAAGTCGCCTTCCTCCTTCTTTTAAAATTTCAATTTCTTGTTCGCTGTATTTTGTCATTTTTGACATTATAACATATTGCTTATATTAACTTTTAATATATACTTTTCCTATGCTTGATCGCTTCATTCTAGATGAAGATACTTTTCATTATAAAGATGGTTGACAACAAACGTGCCAAACATTTAGCACATCACATCATGACCCACTCTGGGTCTCAACATAGATTAAAAAGACAAAATCATGATAATAATACATAAAAAAGGCAAGCGGCATAAACATTTTTTATGGAAATGGTGGTTTGACACGGCTTTTACCTACGGAGCCTTTTTTGGACCACTAGTTACCCTACCTCAAATTATAGAAATTTGGTGGTATCACAATGCATCTGGTGTCTCAATCTACTCCTGGAGTGGATACACATGTGGTGCGGGGATTTGGCTGCTGTATGGAATTATTCACAAAGAGAGAGCTGTCGTAAACGCCTACACCTTAGCCTTCCCTTTTGCACTTTCAATAGTAATAGGAATTATTATATTCAAATAATATGCGGAGACTTATTTTTCTAACACTTAATCATTTTTTATTCAGTTTTATCTATTTTTTTCTGCTTCCTAAATTTTTATATTTTTC
>JAYTYL010000053.1:0-3831 GCA_043742405.1 bacterium | reverse complement strand
AATTCAAAAAATTAAGTTTTGGGATTTTAAAATTCAAAAATTAGAAAAACAAAATATAGATTTCTTAAAAAGTAGAGTTGAGAATATTTTAGAAGAGGCTATTAAAAAAAGAATGGTGTCAGACGTGCCGCTTGGGGTTTTTCTTTCGGGTGGTATCGACAGCTCCATTGTTACATATTTTGCACAGAAAAATAGTAAAGAAAAAATAAACACATACTCAATTTCTTTCAACGAAAAAAGTTACGACGAATCAATGTATTCTAAACAAGTCGCAGAATATTTAGGAACAAATCATCACAATTATGAGTTCACAATCAGAGATGTGAAAAGCCAAATCGAAAATTTGTCATTCGTTTTAGATGAACCAATGGCCGACTCTTCTATTCTCCCTACTCTAATACTTTCAAAATTTACCAAAGAAAAAGTAACTGTGGCACTAGGAGGCGATGGGGGTGATGAAGTTTTTGCTGGTTATCCTACCTTTCAAATGGAGCAATTTTTAAAATTATTCTTTTTGCTCCCAAAGAAATGCTTATTTATTGTCTTAAATAAAATATTGAGGATTTTGCCAAACAAAAGTACAAACTTCTCACCAAAATTTTTAATACAAAAAATCTTAGATGGTCTGGAAGAAGAAAATATTTACAAAAGACATTTAAAATGGCTCGGCTCATTTAATGAAAGAGAAATTTCACAACTTTTGAAAATTAATAGGAGAAATAATTATGAATTTATAAATCAATATAATTTGGAAGATAAAGATAACGTGATGGGAAAAGAAAATAGCTTATTACAAATGTACAATCGCACATATTTAATGGACGAGGTTATGGTGAAAGTTGACAGAGCCTCTATGTTTTATTCCTTAGAAACCCGCTCGCCATTTTTAGACAAGGAGTTGGTGAATTTAGTTTACAATATTCCCTACAATCTTAAACTTCGTTTTTTCACAGTTAAATTTTTATTAAAGAAAATCTGCGAGGGGAAATTGCCCAAAAATATTATTTGGAGAAAGAAAAAAGGCTTTGGTGTACCACTTGGAAAGTGGTTTAAAGGTGAGTTGAAATATTTATTAGACTCACATTTAGTTACTGAAAATTTTCCAACTGATATTTTTAATTATAGCTATATTGAGCAAATTAAAAATGAACATTTGAAGAATAGATATGACCACAGAAAGAAACTCTGGTCGCTAATTGTGTTTGCTATTTGGTATAAAAAGTTTTTAAATGATCTGAAAGTCTGACAGCTAAAGCACAAATAGTGTAAGTTGGATTAGCATTGCCAGAACTTGGAAAAACTGAGCTACTACAAATGTACAAGTTATTTATATTGTGCAATTTTAGATTCATATCAACTACAGAATCTTCTGTAGACTTTCCCATTATAGTACCTCCTAAGTAGTGACTTGCGTCGGTTAAAACCGGCCAATCGTTTTCATTTTCTAAATCTCCTACATATGTTCCAATATTATTACCCTCTAAGACTTTCTTGAATTCATTATGAAGTATGATGAGACTTTTTTTATCTTTTTGTGAAAGATTTAGATTAATTTTCGCAATTGGTAAATCATTAATATCTCTTTTTTCTCCAAGTGTGATTTCGTTTTCAAACCTAGCTTCCATTTCCATAAAATTTCGCACATAAAACGCACTTATCATTTCCCTTTTTCTTAAAATAAATTTATGGAAAATAAATCTAAAAATTTCACGTGAATTTGAAATCAAATTTGAAAAGTCTACATAGGTTAGGAAAATTTCACTACTATCATTATAAGAAAAATCTTTATAATTTCTATTTTTAATTTTTTTAATTCGTATTTTTAAAATATTAAGTAATTTTACTAAACTTTCTAAGCCTTTGTTATTTTTCCAACTTGGAAGTTGCTCAAGTCTAATATAGCTATTCAATAAATTTTGCTCTTTTTGAAAACATTCTTTCAGACGTAACCCCGCAAAATATAAACCTTCTGAAAATGTTTTTCCAAGGTATCTCGGCGCTTTCCCAATATTTTCTTTTAAATATACTGTTCCATAGTTACCTTTTGGGTGGTTGGTAATAAACTTGCCCAAAAATTTATAATTATTTAAAGTAGAATCTTTACTATTTAGTTTTGAGAGCAAGAGTAATCTCACTGTTTCTACTCCACCACATGCCAAAATTATTTTTTTAGCCTTAATTTTAAATTCAATTTTACTTTTGAAAACAACATCCAAGGAAGTAACACTAGCAGAAGCACCTTCAGTTGGTGACAAATTTATATTTATAACTGTTGACTGTAAAAACAAATCAATGTTTATATTAATTTTTTTAGTAAATATATCTTTATATTTACTTGCGAAATTTAAAGGTGAAGATTTTATAATAAATATTTTCTCAGATAAATTACCGTCCGCAAAATCTACAGTCGAGCTTGGGTGCAGAACTTTATTTTTCTGCAAATTAAAATCAGCTAGTTTAGGAAAATCATAATTTTCTAATTTATTATAATATTTTGTGATTTCCTCATAGGAAATCGGCCAATTTTCAAAATCAACTTGGTCGTACGGAGAAGATGCTCCTCCCCAAGTGTTTGAGGTGCCTCCAAAGACATATTCGCGGCCATTTTCTTTAATTTGTATTTGGCCAATACTTTCTGATTGTTTTTTATTTTCCTGACTACTCAAAAATTCGCTCCCTCGTTCTAAAACACAAATTCTCAGTCCAAAATTTAGTAGTTCGTTTGTAAGTACAAGCCCGGCTGGACCACTGCCTACAATGCAAATATCATACTCAAATTCTGTTCCATCGGCTATATTTTCAATTGAAGTTTGCATATTTTCTCTAAAAAGATTATATCACAATAAATATTTTCACTGGAAAATGGAGAGAAAATTTGCTAAAATAGATGCATGAAGCAAAAAGTTGATAAATATTTTTTAGGAATTGTACTAAGTATTCTTGTTGGAATCATCTCTGCACTACCCACATATTTATCCATAAGCGATTTAGGAGATAGCTATACTGGAATACCATACATTTATCAAGATTCCGAAGATGTGTATATTTCAAGAATTAGTGAGGTTTTAGAAGGTCATTACACAGTCAGTCAGCCATACACCTTTGAACATAAGCAGAATAGAGTTTTACAGCTTCCCTATGGGGAAATGATTTATGCTATCTTATACAAATTGTTGTACTATATTTCCAATATCTCATTTATTGCTTTTTTTCATTTTAGTAAATTTCTTTTTCCTGCAATATTTTGTTTTGTTATTTATTATTTTTCTCACAAATTTTATCGAAACGATAAGTATAAAAATCAATTCGCATTACTTTCATCAAATATAGTTGTTTTGGGTTTTGAGCTTTCAAACCCAAGTTTTTTAAAAAATATTTTCAACAGTAATTTTGATCACTTTGTACCAAATATTTGGACCCGAGCAGTAAACCCGATAATTGGAGGTGTATTTTTATTCATTTGTCTAATATTTTTATATGAAATTTTTATAAATGCTCATAGATATAGAGATAAAAAAGAAATAATACCAGTTATAAAAAAATATAAATACTTCTTGCTAATTTTAATATACACAATCTCTTCTTGCTATTTTTTTTCATATGCTTTAATAGGTATGATATTAGGACTACATTTTCTATATTTTCTTTTTATAAAAAACTTTTTATATGCTAAAAATATTTTTTTAATAATTTTAGGTGGTTTAATTTTGAATTCTTACTATTTTTACAATATTTTTATAAATGTCTTATCGAAATCTAGCAGTTCAGATGCATTTAAAAATGGACTGATAGTCTCAAAATACCCGATCATTAATTCATTTTTATTTCTTT
>JAYTYL010000052.1:0-1549 GCA_043742405.1 bacterium | reverse complement strand
ATGGTTTGAAATTCTATGGTGCTTTCTGGTGTCCGCATTGTCAAAAAGAAAAAGCTTTGTTTGGAAAATCTAAGCAATATTTACCATATGTAGAATGTTCAACTGCTGACGGTAGTGGACAAACTCAAATTTGTAAAGACAAAGGTGTAACTGGCTATCCAACTTGGGAGTACGAAAAAAATGGCAGTACAACAATGGAAAGTGGGGAAAAGACTTTGCAACAACTTGGTGAAATGACAAGATGCATATTGCCGACAGTTAAATAATGAGATTGTCAAAAACAGCTCTCGAACTAAAAAAGAAAGACCCAGTTTTAGCAAAAATAATTTTAGAAAATTTAGGTGACTTAGAAAGTAGCGACAATATTTACGAGTCACTGCTCTCGTCTATAATATCTCAACAAATCTCTACCAAAGCCGCTACTTCTATAAAAGCAAAATTTATAAAACTTTTTAAAAATAAATTTCCAACTACTAAACAGCTTTTGAGATCTGAAGACCAACTTTTAAAAAGTGCAGGACTTTCCAGACAAAAAATAGCTTATATGAAAAATGTAGCCACACATTTCTTAGCTACAAAACTTGACTATAATTCTATGGAAAATGAGGAGATAATTTCCGACCTAGTGCAAATAAAGGGTGTAGGTGAGTGGACGGTGGAAATGATATTGATATTTTCGCTACTGCGGCCCGATGTCTATTCTTACAAAGATCTGGCACTCACAAATACTATAATAGAGCTTTATAAAATAAAAAAGGAAAAGTATTCATCGAAAAAATTAAAAACAAAAGTTTTAAAAATTACATATAATTGGACCCCACATAGAAGCTTGGCTTCTAGATATCTTTGGCATTATAGGGGAAACAAGTGAATAGTTTTTATGTGTGATGTAAAGCATGCTTGACATTAGTTTATAAAAGCATATACTTGAAAGCACTATGATATTATTTTTAATTTCATTATTAGCAGGAATACTTACAGTACTCGCACCCTGTACTATTTCTTTATTACCAGTTATTGTAGGAGGTTCATTGTCTGGGGGCACGAGCTTTAGGAGGGTGGTTGTCGTAACAACTTCACTTGGTGTCTCAGTCATTCTCTTTACTCTTCTTTTAAAAGTAAGTACTACTTTAGTAAATATCCCCCAAACTTTTTGGCAAGAATTTTCGGGTACCATAATTATATTTTTAGGAATCACGATGATCTTTCCAAAATTGTTGGACAAAATCCCAGGACTGAATACTTTAAACAGAAACTCTACAAATCTTGTTTCCGCAGGCTACAAAAAGCAAAACTTTTTTGGAGATGTACTTGTAGGAATGGCTTTAGGGCCTGTATTTTCGTCTTGTAGCCCAACCTACTTTTTGATTTTAGCGACGGTTTTACCAAAGAGTATTCCTGCCGGAATTATTTATTTGTTGGCCTATACTTTTGGTTTGTGTGTCACACTACTTTTAGTTGCGGTAGTAGGGCAAAGAATAATGAATTTTTTGGGTGTTGCGTCTGACCCAAATGGAGTAATTAAAAAAAGTATCGGTGTATTGTTCTT
>JAYTYL010000051.1:0-4269 GCA_043742405.1 bacterium | reverse complement strand
CGGCGCTTCGCGCCGGCGCCATATTCACATCATCATACTCCGAATCTTCCCACAAAAATTCTGTAGTCCCAATTATTTCATCTATCAAATATTCAAGTGGTGTTGATGTGGAAGCAATAGTTAATTGAATTATAAACTCAGCTACATTTTTTATACTTATATCTGGAGAAGCTAGCATTATTTCTAGCCAAGTTATTTTTTCTGGGCTAGAATTTACGAGAAGTGAAATCTTCCAAATTTCTACACTACCAATTCCCCAGAACTTATATGACAAAATCTCTGGCAGAAGTTCTTCCCCTTTACCGTTGTTAGACAAATTCAAATAGTGCAAAATAGTAACTATTTCTTTTATGTGCTGCTTGTCAAGAACGTTTTCTTTTTTTTCGTAAGAATATGAAACTTTATAACTATTTAAAATATTAGAAAGAGTTTTAAGCTCCGAATGTTTACGACAGATTACAGCAATTTCTGTAGGATTTACACCCGCACTTATTAACTTTTGTATTTCTTTTGCAACGAAGTCAAACTCCAATATCTGAGAGTCAAAACTTTTACTTATTATTTCTCCTGCTGGAAGGCTAGTATTTTCGGCTACAAATTTTTTTTTAATGTCTTTAAATCTAGTTTCTAGTCGAATGTCTGCTTTTTTTATAATTTTGCTTGCAAAGTTTAGAATATTTTGTGTTGAGCGATAATTTTTATCTAAAACTATTACTTCTACATCTCTAAAACTTTCTTTAAAATTTAAAATGTTGTTAAGCTCTGCTCCTTGGAATTTAAAAATTGCTTGGTCGTCGTCACCTACTGCAAAAATGTTCGGCCTGCCTTCATTTACAATTGCATTGCCAATGTTTTTTACAAGTTGAAATTGGGCGTCATTTGTATCTTGAAACTCATCAATCATAATATATTGAAACTTTTCTTGAAGCTCAAAACGAAGCTCTACGTTTTTTTCTAAAGCACCGTTTACAGTCAAAATCATGTCCTCAAAGTCAAAAATCGCCCTTTTGTAGAGCTCGTCTTGATAAAGTGAGTAAACTTTAGCTAGAGCATCTAGCTTCTCAGTTTTGGTTTCATCCTCATCTTTTAAAATCATTTTTCCGCTTTCTGTTTTTTTAATATTAGCGTTTTTCCATGTAGTTAAAGGTGTGGAACTATCTAAATTATTTGCTAAATTTATAGCATCTCCCAAGCTGTTAAAGAATATTTTAGCTAATTGGTTTTTAGTTTCAACTTCTTCAAGTTTATTATATATTTCAACATAAGCAGGAAGTAGTTCACTTATTTTTCTTTTGGCTATTATATTTTCTAGGGGTATACAGATATTTTTTAATTCGACTAATTCTTTTTTATTTTTCAGAAGTTTTTTTTCAAAACTTTCAGGTGTATAGTTTCCTTTTTTCAAGTCCTGTATTGCACCTATAATATCTTTTATATATACGTAACCTTGATCGGGGTGAAAGCTAGAAAGTGGGTGCTGTAGTGGTAGATTTTTTACTATTTCTTCTATAATAGAAAATTGGTCCACTTCGGTTGCAGGTAAAAATTTGGCTCCATTCCAAAACACTTCTGCGTGTTTATTTAAAATATCTGTAGCGAGTGCGTGAAAAGTATAAATTCCTACTCTGTAGGCTTGCTCGCCAATCAACTTTGTTAGTCTTTCTCGCATGTTGTGAGCTGCGCTTTCTGTAAAAGTTAAAAGTAAAATTGAGGATGGTAAAGCGTCTGTTTTTTTTAAAATATTCCCTACCCGTAGGCTCAAAAGCTCTGTTTTCCCACTTCCAGGGCCAGCAATTACTAAAACTGGACCGTCTATCATGTCTACGGCTTTTTTTTGTTTCTCGTTTAGCTTATTGTATCTTTCTTCAAACATTAACTTAGTATATCATACACGTTTATAGACTTTTAAATCTTCAAATTCCTCTAAAAACGTCCAGCTATCTTCATTTGCTAAATTTGGAAAATACCCAGCGTCTATTCTTTTTAAATGCGAGTTTCCAGAAATTAAAACTCCACCTGCTTTTAAATATTTTTCAAAAAAAGTTAGAAAACTACTATTTGGACTATAGCCATCAAAAAATATTAAATCATAAATTTCCTCACACTTCTTCTCTCCAACAAACTCACCTTCAATAAAATTAATATTTTCTATACCTACTCCCCATTTTATTAAGTTATCTTTTGCAATTTTTATATGGACTCCTTCCGTTTCCATTGTATCTATTTGTGAATCTGGTAGTGCAGATTTAATTACAAAAGTAGAAAGACCAGTTCCAGTGCCAATTTCTAAAACCGCAAAATCCTCCCCAACCCTCCTTTGAAAGGAGGGGGCAGTGCAAAATTTTAAAAGCCAGTTTGCAACTTCTATTTTTATTGGCGCAGCGCCACATTTTTTACCATTTTCAATATGGTTTACTTTGTGTTGTAAACATTCTTGGTATTTTTCCTCTAGTAGTAGTGGGTTTAAATTCATACATATTCTATGTTATAATTCTATCACAAATAAAAAAAGGAGAGTTCGCATAGTGGTCTAGTGCACCACCTTGGAAAGGTGGCAACTGCGCAAGCGGTTCAGGAGTTCAAATCCCCTACTCTCCGCATGGTCACCCAATTAACATTGACAATCTTTTAATTTCATTTATATTCATACACAACTATGTGCAACACTGATTACAAACTACCGTATAAAAGTAAAAAAGTGTATACTTATACGTATACGTACGCGTATCTGGGAAGTTGTGCGTCAGCTATAATTGTGACTACTAAAAAACACATAAAAAAATGAAAGCATTATTCACTGCAATAAGAAAAAGAGAAACGGAAAAAATAAGGGACCTGATAGAAAAAAAACCTGATCTAGTAAATTGTATTGCCAAACAACCACCAAAAAAAGATGATGGGCAATCCCCACTACAAATTGCCTTTAAGTCGAAAAATTTTTGGGCAGCAAAGTATTTTTTAGAAAATGGAGCAGATGTAAATTTCATAGACGCAACGTCTGTCAATGAATGGAAAATTCCAGTACTTCACGATGCCATAATGGCGACAGTAGCTTTAGCAAGATTTGAATTTCCTGTAGATCCGTGGAACGAAGAAGTAAAACACCTCTATGCATTAGAGGGAGCAAAAGAACATTTTGACAAAATGTTTGTTTTGCTGAAAGTTATGGTTGACCATGGAGCTGACGTAAATTCTATTGACAGTTACGGAAATTCCGTATTAATGCGTGCTTGTGCAGATGTTGAAAACCGGTGGACTTCTAAAGATCGACCATTGCCAAGGGAGACAATCGAAGATTTGAAACAAATTTTTGACTTACTTATTTCTTCAGGTGCTGATATTTATCGATCTACAACAACAAGAAAAGCAATTACAGATACTAACATAAAACTGTTGAATCAAATTGGAATAAAAATTTAGCCAAGCGTAAAATGCTACACCCAATAAGGGTTTTGCCGAAGTCAGGTTACCACTGCTTGACAAAGTCCTAAAATTCGCCTATACTTTTTTTGTAAATTATTTTTTACAAAATCAACTTTTTAAAACAAACATGAAATATATTAAAATAAGTGCTCTCGCCTTTATTTTACCCTTAAGTTTTTTCATTTTCAAATATGTAAGTGCCGCAGCACTTCCCTCTGATTATATGTATAAGTTCGGTATAGGTGAATTTTCACCTAATGGAGGTTCTGTGTCCACCACCTCTTTATCAGAGTTTGATTTTACAGAGTCAATAGACACAACGCCCACATATCATTCTCTTGACCAATACATTAATGTGCCCCCTGCAAAGAAGTGGGCCTTTTCTTTTGATGTAAAATATACTGGTGAACCTAGAAAATTAGACGTTTATGTGATTGATGCAAACAATCAGTCAAAATCCCTGTTCAGAGGCATCTTCTCTTTATCGACATCTTCCACTGCGGCATTTTACCCTGGAGTTTACAGTCAAATGGCTTCCTCTTCTTCTGTGACCATGACTTCCGATGGATGGTCACATTGTGTTCTCTCTGGAGATTTATACCCGACCTCAACCACTACTTCACCGCAAAAACTAAGAATTTACATACAAGAATCACCCACGTCTTCAAGCTCTGTTACGTTTCTGGGTACGGGTACAAAAGCTTTGTCTTTTAGAAATATGACCCTTGGCAATAATTTTGCCGGAGACATGGCCATTGCAAACGCGACTACTACTGGAAATGTAACCAATATTACCAATCTTTTTAGCCAAAGAGAAGGCTATGGTGCTGCTACAACTGGAGGTTT
>JAYTYL010000050.1:0-3722 GCA_043742405.1 bacterium | reverse complement strand
AATCAATTGAAAGTTTTTATTTTGATCATCAAAAATAAATTTCTCTGTGAAATTTTTTTCGAAAGCATCATAAACTTCAAAAACCTCTGTTTCTTTAGTTGAAATAATTTTTGTAAATGGGTTTTCTTTTAATATTCTAAAGCTAATTAATATATTAGCAATATCGTTTAGAGTAGCATTCAAAACATCTTTACTTTCATCCATTCCATATTCAAAACCAATTCCAATTTTAGCCTGCGAAATAAGGTTTTTATTATTCTTGTACTTCATTACCAAAACTTTTGGCGGCTTTATAATTTCCACTATTCTTTTTGTAGCTTCATCAAACTTGGTAAGAATCAACATCGAGTTATCTCCAAAATCTGTGGTGTTGGTAGAGTGAATATCAATAACCAAATCGGCATCCAAAATTTTTGAAGAGAGTTCATAGGCAAGTTTTTCCTCATAATCTCCATCAGCTTTTCCAGGGAAGATTCTGTTTAAGTCGCTTTCTATAAACCTTACATTGGCTACACTCGCTTTTGGATTACCAATTACAAATTCCACGCCAGAGTCTTCTCTTAAAAATTTTTGTAACTCCTCACTCACATATTGCCCAATTTTTTCATGTCCATGCGTCGAGCCGACTATCAATATTTTTTTTATAATAATTTTTAATTCTCTAATAATTTTTCTTTCAATTCTCCTGCCCTTTCCAAAATTCTCTTTCCTACTTCGCCCCAGTCAAAATATTTTGTAACATCTTCTAAATCTACAAATGCTATTTTGTCTACCGAACCGCCACCCAAATCCCGATCAAATTCTCCAACTTTTTTTCCAATAGCTATATACCTCAATTGATAGGAAAAATTATTTTCACCTCCTGTGGATACTTTTTGGTAGCTAATCGGCAAATATTTTATTACCTCAATATTTTCTTCTCTTAAGACTATTTTCTTTAAAGCATCTTCAAATTCTTCACCTTTCTCAATTCTGCCACCTATTAAGTCCCATGCATCTTTTTTTTCATCGTGTACCAATACAACTTTTTCATCTACAAAACAGACAGCATAGCATGCTGTGCATTTTTCTTTTTCTAAAACAGAAAAATCGTCGCAATCAAAATATTCGAAAGTCCAAGTCTCGCCGGACAAAATATCAAAATGGTAATATTTAATTAGAGGATTTTGCATATTATATTTTTAATTTAAATTTTCCAAAAACTTTTTCACCTCCTCTATTGGCTTTATTTGTAAATAAGTCTCATAAATATCTACCTCGTTCATTTCTGCACGTGTTATTTCATATCCATCTGGAATAAATATCTTATCCCACCCAAAACCATTTTCGCCCCTTGCTTCTTTTGCAATTTTTCCATTCAATTTTCCTTCAAACAATTTTAAATTTTTACCATCGTAATACCCAAATACACACCTGGCTACAGCTTTTCTATTTTCAGATATCATTGTGCAAATCTTTTCAAAAGAAATATTTTCTATAAAAAACTTTATAAATGGGCCAGGTAGGCCATTTAAATCTTCAAACTCCAAAGATACATCTTCTACTAAAACTGGGACTTGCAAAACAGAATAGGCTTGTTTAACCTTATGAGTAACTATATCAGCTAATTCCAGAGATTGAATTTCATCTAAATCCACTTTTTGATTTTTTATTTTTAAACCCAAAAGCTTTTCCAGGTATTCTTTTTTATTTATATTTCCAGTTACAAACGTTGCATCTATTTCTTTCATAGCTATATTTTAACACATCGTAGAAAATCTTGGTGCATGTTTATTCTTTGCAAATTAAATTCACTCTCACTTTCAGAATAATAGGCCAAATAATGTAAAATAAAAAACTTTAAATATAGTTGCTCTAAAACTTTTTGATTTTGAGTCAAGCCTAGTGAATATACAAAAATATTTATGTTTTCTTTACTTGCTTCTCTATGCCACAAATGCAAATGAAACCTGGCAAAATCATAAACCGGGTCTCCAAAAGTCGCCTCTTCCCAGTCTACGACGCCTATTATTTTAAAAACTTCTTCATCTACAAAAATATTACTTTGGTTAAAGTCAGTGTGTAGAAGTGAATTTGTGTCTACATCAAAACTTAAATTTTCTATTTCTGCTAGAATTTTCACTAAAGTACTTTTTACCAATTCTTTATCTATATTTTTTCTTTCTAAAACTTCTTGCCAGTTGATAGTCGAACCATCAAAAATATTTTTCAAATAGTTCTTCCAGTCGCTACTCGTATAATTTTCATTTTTAGTCTCATGTAATTCATTTAAAGTTTCTAATACTGTTTTGAAAAAATTTTGTAAAATATTCGGCTCAATTTCCCCAAAAAGTTTTCCTTGTATTTTTTCTAGCAAAATAACATGTGTGTCAGCAACTGTAAAAAATCCATAAATTTTTGGAACAGGGACTTGAGAATTACTTTTAATTAAAATATTTAGAATCTCAAAATCCTTATCTACCCTGTCTCCATATTTTACAACCACTTCAAATCCAGAATCAAAATTTAAGAAAAATACTGCACTGCTCATTCCCTGTTTCGGACTTTTTTTACTTGCGACTTTTCCAAAATTAAAATTGTCTTCAATGTATTTTATAATTTTTCCTTCCATATTTTTAAACAAATCTTTTTTTGTGGACATTATATCATGCAAAAAGTGCCTGCACTTCGAAGCAAATAATAGATTAATATATTTTTACCAGTTTAAGAGTCCTGCTACGCCAAAGCTTCGCAGAACACTTTTACTGGCGTAGAAGTGGAGATGGCGGTATCGAAACCGCGTGCAAAAGGTACTATAAGCGAGATCTACGACGTGTAGAGAATTCTAGGTATCTCGAATTTTATTCTAAAGAATTCACAAAATAAATAAAATTCAAAGCGTCATCAGATATTTGTCGGCGCCCCAACAAATAAATTTTCTCTTTTAGTATTACAATTTTTAAGAAGTTAGAGAAAACTTTTTAAAAACCGCCTCAGTGGCTAAACTTGCTTACGCAGTTGCCAATTGGGGAATCCCTTCCGTTACAAAGTTTTTACCCAAATTGGATAAAAACGAAAAGTAAGGAGAAGGGATCGATGCATTTTTGTTTGCATTCTTTTTGGCAGATTTTTACGAAGTTCTACCAATTCGACGCGCATCACTTACAATATTCTTTTGTCAAATAACCTGTCATCCCCAATAGCTATAAATATAGCACAAGTAAGTGTTTTGTCAAATTTACTCTTGCACTCCTTTTTTGTGCGCATCTTTTTTTCGTATAACTTCCCTCTTATCTTGCTTTTTAAGTCTCCTCCCTATTCCACACTCTAGCTTTACCAAGTTCCTAGTTACAAAAAAGTTTAGTGGAAAGATGTGTAGATTTTGTCCTATGTTTAGCTGAGTGACATCATAAATCTCCGGCTTTTTTGCAAGTAGCCTGCGAGACCGATCTCCGTCAATATGTAAATTATTTTTTGGCTGATAAACCGGTATAAAGCTCCCTAAAAGTTTCAGCTCACCATTTACCACTGCCACTCGTGCGCCGTCTAAGTTTCCTAATTTATTTTTTAAACTTTTCACCTCAGCTCCAAAAAGTTCAACTCCAAAAGTCATTTTTTTTTCAAAGCTGTATTCTAAATGAATTTTTCTATTTGCAACTAGAATCATATTCCAATTATATCACAACTGTTAGCTTGCTGAAAAACTAATAATTTAATATACTATAACTATGAATCCAAATCCA
>JAYTYL010000049.1:0-2020 GCA_043742405.1 bacterium | reverse complement strand
TCATTAAACTTTTTTTCTGGAACAGTACCTACTCGTCCTTTCAATCTTTTTAAATCAACTATTCTAATTTGATCTAGTCTAGCTTTTATTTTTTCCTTTGAATTCAAATTCATGTATGTGTTTGCCTACTTCATCCGAGTGAGTTAAAGGTCCAATTTTTTTAATTTACTTTCCCTATTTTTAGGGTAGTTTTTCGGGTATCCCCGTACGGTAGCTACAGTATAGCAAAATGTTGTTCTTTTCCAAACAGTTTTAAAGGAAGTCTGCAATGTTTTCTTTATTAATAACAGCACACTTTGCAGTAGGAAATTCTTCTAGAAATTTTGTAAACACAACTCCCTCATCTTTCCACTTACACTCATAGGCAAACACCTGGTCATTTGCAGATTTTTTCACGATGTCTAACTCTAATTTATTTTTATTTTGCCAAAAAAAGAACCCCTCATAGTCTTTCTTATCCAGGTTGCTTTTTTTATTTAGCTCCATAAAAACAAAATTTTCCCATAGTGCACCTATCTCTTTTCCTTCGCGGAAGTCCAAAGTTTGGAACCTGTTTATAACAGCATTGCGCACCCCTAGGTCATAAAAATAGTATTTGTGCGGTTTTTTAATTTGGTTGCGCAAGTTGTTACTTATCCTCCCTACTTTTTTAATAACAAAAGTTTTTTCTAAAATGTCTAAGTATCTTTTTATAATTTTAGAATCTTTTTCATCTACATCTTTGGCAAGTTTGTGTACAGAGACTTCACTCCCTACTTGGTAAGCCAGAGCCTGTACTACTTTTAGTAGCAAGCTTGGGTATTTTATCTTGTCCAAAGCTAAAATGTCTTTAAATAAATAAGAAGAGATGAGCTCTCTTAACTTTTGTTCTTTTACTAAATCGTTTTCTTCTAAAAGAATTTCTGGGTAGGAACCATAAATCAATAAATTGTGTATTTGTTTTTGTTTTTCAAAATTACTCGCTCCAAACTCACTCCATGCAACCGGCAACATATTCATAAAAAACTGCCTACCTACAAGTGGCTCGCCAACTGATTGGGACAATTCGAATGATGATGAGCCCGTCAAAACTATTTTCTTTTCTGGAAACTCGTCTATGATTATTTTAGCCACAATGCCGATATTTTTAATATTTTGGGCCTCATCGATAACTATAATATCGTAAGATCTAGCATAGTCTAAAAGCTCGGCCCTACTTTGTCTTTTAAACTTTTCTTGCAAGACCAAGTCATCACCCAGTTCATAAATGGTTTTTAAATGTGAATTTTCTTCTAAGTATTTTTTAACCAAAGTTGTTTTGCCAACACGTCTTGGCCCATAGATAATAACTACTCTACCATTTGATTGGAAGTCCACTACTCTTTGTATTCTTTGGAATTTCATAGTTGTATGGTATCACATGCCACAAAACAATGCAAGTTTTGTGGCACCCCATGCCACAAAACTTTAGTTTTAGTAGTTTTTATGAGGTAGTTACACTTGTCCCACTAACACAAGCCCCAAGGAGTGCTTTTACAGCGGCTAAGACTTTGTCTATTAAATCTTGGTTCATCTTGTCGCGCAGGTCGGTGTTGATGGTGTTTATAAGACTGACATGGTTCTTGGTAGGTTTTTTTATGGCATCGTCCCAGGCAGCTTTTATAACGGCTTTATAATCTTTAAATGGTTTTTGGGCAGCCGATATTTCATTGATTGTCTTTGCTTTACTTACGACAGGTACTTTTACACATACCGAAGTAGAGGAGCTGTAGGCAAGCTTGGCTGCTTCGTAGAGATTGATAATTACATCTGTATTTGCTATAAGTTTTTTATAATTTGCCTCGGCATTTTTGAGCTCGCCTACTGTGCCACCAGTGTCTAGGTTACCTAGCACATCCCCACTACCACCTGTAGGACTTCCGGCAGTTTGCCCACTTTCCGATCCGAAGTTTTGGGTCATGTCTTTGTCAAACAGGTTTCCCTCGCGTACTCGTGTAGAAATATTGGCAAGGCCACCGTCGGGCCCAAGTATACCTGAGGC
>JAYTYL010000048.1:0-2019 GCA_043742405.1 bacterium | reverse complement strand
CCCAGATATATAGTAAGAGATGAGAATAAACAAAACCCTACAAAAACTCTAAAAAATAAACTCTATACAATTATACTCACGGTGGAAAATCCGAACTGGAAAGAGATTGAAAGAAAATCGGATTCTAAGAAAAGTACTCTTATAGATTTTATGATAAGAAGTTCGCTACGCACTGACTCTACTCCATACCCTAACAAAGTACAAACCTCAAAGGCGGTGTCTTTAAAATTAATAAGAGTTTTTTGTAATTTGAGGATACAAATGCAGATTGATCCCAAAAATAAAATTTATCCCAAAGATAATGTTGATTATATGAAAGTGTTGAAAAAGTTGGATGAATATGAAACTGCAAAAAAGCAAGAATAATGCACTAGTTTACTTACTATTAAATTATGCTAATTTAGCTATTTTTATGTCCAATAAGCTTGCTTTTTTTCGTGTAGTTGTTATACTATATATACACGTTCGCCGTTAGGCGTCAGCGATCTCTTGCAAAAGAGAAGCGCAAATCAATTATAAATATTTATGGTATATGTCAAAAACTTTGACTCTTGGAATATTGAAAAACAAAAAGCAGATAGTAAGATAATTTCACAAGAAATTTTAAACGGGGAAGACGTGATAAGGAAATGGGAAATTCGTTGGTGTGCACTGGGTGTAAATATTGGTTCTGAGATTGATGGAAAGGGAAAAGAATTTCTTCGTCCATGTTTGTTAATAGAAGAAGCAACCCCAGATATATTTTTAGCTATTCCCATGTCTACAAAAGTAAAAACTTTTTTCGGGTATAGAAATTTTGTTTTAGATGGAGAAAAAGTTTCTTTATGTTTGCATCAATTAAAAACAATTTCTAGAAAAAGAATTTATGGAAGACTTGGTAAAGTTTCAGAGAATAAGATTAAAGAAATTAGAAAAGAAATTATCAAATACTTCAACTTAGATAAATAAACAAAATATGACAAAAATTACTACAAATGAAGTGCGGAAAAAATATTTGAAACATTTTGAAAAATATGGAAAATAAAGAAAGTGCAGATAATTATAATTTGCTCAATTTTACATCTGTAAATGATATTGATGATTCATCAAACAAAGGTGAGAATGTTATTTTTTTTGAAGACAGAAATCTAAATTTTAGACTAAATGCAAAGATTAGAGATAGTGAATTGAAAATCTGTCTATATAACGAAATTACGTACAATAAATTTTCATTTGAACTTACTACTTATGAGCAAAAATATGGTTATCCAATAATAAAGTTTTCAAACAATGAAAGAGAAATGTTGGGAATGTGTTATAGAGATTTTTTTTATAGTATTAAAAGTAGACTTGTTCTAATATCGAATAAAGAAGATTTGAAAATGAAAATATATGCTCATGCTGTGGAAGAGTTAGATTATTATCCGGAAGATTATGAAAAACTAATTCGAATTATTTTATCTCACCCAGGAAATACTTTAAGTGAAAGAGAACTCAGAATTTCTTCATATTCAGAGTTAGATGCTAAATTTAGTATTTTATACCCAGGAGATATTTTCCGTAGCAAACGACCTAGAAAAACATCTGCTAGCACACTCCGCTCCCGTGCAAGAGAGTTACTTTTTAAGAAAATTTTTAAGAGAGGTAAAATTTTAAGAATGGCTGATCATATGATAAGTTTGGAAATTTAATTTTTTATAATATGATATAATTTTATGTATGAAAATCACCACCAATGAAGTGCGGGAAAAATATTTGAAACATTTCGAAAAATATGGGCATGTTATTATCCCTTCGGCTCGACTTGTGCCCGAGAATGACCCGACGACACTTTTTACAGGAAGTGGGATGCAGCCAATGGTGCCGTATTTGCTAGGCCAAAAGCATCCACTTGGTACGCGCATTGTCGACTCGCAAAAGTGTTTTCGCTCGCAAGATATAGAAGAAGTGGGTGACAATAGACACACAACTTTTTTTGAAATGCTTGGCAACTGGTCACTTGGAGATTATTTTAAAAAAGAACAAATAGAGTGGATGTGG
>JAYTYL010000047.1:0-7408 GCA_043742405.1 bacterium | reverse complement strand
AAAATCTTTTTTTCCTCTTCGGAAAATTCTGCGCTAGAAATAAGTTTACCATCGTTCACAATAGGTAAAATTCTTTTTAGTAATTCTTCTTCTTTCAGTGCATCTTTATCGCCCTTGCGCACATCTTTTTGTATATTATTAATTCTTTTCTCTATTGTTTCCAAGTCTGCGAGTGCAAGCTCGGCATTTATTATTTCCACGTCGCGCAAAGGGTGTACACTTCCTTCTACGTGCTGTATATCTAGGCTTTCACTAGACTCAAAAAGCCTTACTACTTGGCCTATTGCATCAGTCTCGCGGATATTCGAGAGAAATTTATTTCCCAAACCTTCTCCTTTACTTGCGCCTTTTACAAGTCCTGCAATATCTACAAACTCTATTACAGCAGGAATAGTCTTTGCACTTTTAGAAAAAGCCGATAGTTTCCACAGTCTTTCGTCGGGTACAGGGACTATTCCTACACTTGGGTCTATAGTACAAAAAGGATAATTTTCAGCTGGCACACTTTTTTTTGTAAGTGCGTTAAATAGTGTCGACTTTCCTACGTTGGGTAGCCCAACGATTCCTACAGATATGTTTGCCATAGATTTTATTTCATCGCATCGCGAAGTTCTTGCTGATACTTTGTCATTACACTTTGTGAAGCTGCCATTTGGTTTTTGCCCTTAGAAATGAGGTCTTGTATTTCTTCTTGGATTTTGAAAAGGAGTTCTGGGTTGTTGTCGAGAAGTTTTGTAAACATCATTTTCATTTGTGGAGGAATTGGCATTTTAGCCATTTCTTCTTTCATTTTTCTAATTCCAAAGTCAGTTGTGGCTACTTTTTTAGCAACTGCAACTCCTACTTTTTTGAACGCACCTTTAATTCCGTCTAACATATTTTTGTTTAATTTTATCGCTTAATAAAAACTATTATAGCATACTCAATAATTTGCTTTTTATTTCCTCTTCAAACTTTTCTATGTCGCCTTCATTTACTAATTTAACATCTGCCATACCCATGCATTTTGGAATATTCATTTGGTTTTCATCTTCGTTTATACTTTCTAATCTTTCTTGCTCTATAAATCTCTCATAGCTAACAGAGTCAGTGATCGATCCCCTTTTATGAATTCTTTCATATCGTATTTCCGAAGGTGCATCTACGGAAACTAAAATAAAATTTTCCTGAAAATGATTTCTTAATTCTTTTACTTCTCCCACTCTTCTTATAGACTCGATGATAAAAAGTTTATCTTGATTTTCTCGTATATCAAATTCTTCAATCAAATCACTTACCAAAGTTTTTCCTTCTCTATTTCTTTTTTCATTATAATTTCTAAGATCATCTCTATTGGTGATATCTATACCTTCTTTTTTTGCGGCCGAGATTATCATCTCGCGTGCACTCAAATGTGTACACGGAATGTCCTTTTGTAAAATTACTGGTACCGTGCCCTTACCGCTTGCATTTGTCCCGCATATTCCAATTATTTTCATAAATTTTAGCTAAATATTTTTGCTTTTTGCTTTTTTAATTCAACATCTTTACTATTTGTTTCATTTACCTGAAATTCACTTAGGATTTTACCATATTTTTTTAATTCCCCTAAACTAAAACTGAGTTTCGAGATAAGTTCGCCATTTTTTGCTAGCATTTCTTTCAAAAACTCATTTCTATTCTCAATATCAAACCATTTTACATCTATGAACTCAGAATTATTTTTTGGTGGTTCTATTTTTTTATCTAAAATAACTACAAATACATCGACCAGAATATTTTCATCAAAAATCTTCCCAACTTTTATAAATTTTCCTTTTTCAAATTTTTGTTCCATCTCCTCTTCTACTTCTCTCACTGCGCAATCCAAAGCACTTTCTAGCTTTTCACACTTTCCACCATAGCCATTTAAAATTCCTTCCAATCTCTTCCCTTTAGTGTATTTGCCCATCAAAATATATTTCTTATCTCCTTCAAAATACGAAAAGAATACCAGAGATAGTTCTTTTAAATCATTAAACTCTGGAAAAAGTCCTGACTTTTTAAAATGTTCTACCCAAACAGGCTCTAAGTGATCTTCGTCTTCTTGTTTACTCCCATTTTTTATCCACTCTCTAGTTTTATTTGCCAGTTCTAAAATTTTGTCTCTTTTGACCCACTCAAAACCCTTTACACCATCGTCGCTAGTACTTTTTCCAGGTCTACCTGAAACATTTACAAGATAAATTTTCCATTCATGTTTGTCACCATTCATTCTAGAACATTTATTACTATAAGTTCCCCTTGCATTCATAATTTCTTGCAAATCTTTCTCCTCAATTTCTATCCCTACTTCTTCACTTAGCTCTGCGACTGCTGCGTCTGCAAAACTTTTATGTTCGTCAAGCGCATGCCCCCCAACAGGTGCGTAGCCTAGCACTCCCTTTGTTCTTTTTATTAACAAAAATTCATGGTTCTGATTTATTACTATACAACCGACAGACGTTCCACAACAAATCTTAAGCTTTTTTTCTTCAGGCATAATTTTTTAATTTTTCTAAATCTCCGTCTAAACAAATAGGTTGCATGGCTTGTATCTCATCCATATAAGGCAGACCTTTTGGCACACCATACAAAAAGAAAATTTTCTTATTATTTACATGCGCTTGCCCCATCTCGATGAGAACATTTCCACCAATATAGTTATCAATACCATTTTTAGTATTATTTACAAAGAGAATAGCATCAGATGTCAAAATATGTTTGTAGTGTTGGCGCAAATAATCATACTCTATTTTTATTTTAGCTTCTTCACCGCCATTATATCTGTCTAAAATGTGGTCTTTTTTTCCGGCTACCATCTCACGGTAATCTTCATGAATAAAAGCGTCGAGTCCAATCGTAATTAGCTTGTCGGTAACTTCTACCATTTCTTTCATAAACGAGTTGCTCCCAAGAATATATATTTTCATAAATTTATTTTAATATTTTAACTAGTTCTCTTGTAGAAGTTATGATTCCTTGGAATAGAACATCTCTACATATTTCACTTGTATCATGTGCCAAAGCATAAATTGGTTTACCTAAGGCTCGCGCATAGCCTATTTCTAAAGTAGTACTATTCCCAGAATATCCATCTTTATTATATATGAAAGTTATGTCTCCCATTCTAATTTTGTTAAAATGGTCGTGGGTTAAACCTATAGCTATCATGTTTGATTGTTCTAAAGATAAGTTTTCCCAGTCCTTATCTTCATTGAAAAAGTGAGGTACATAGACTACCACTCCCAGTTTTTTTAAATCACTTGCAAATTTTCTAGCTTCTTCTTTAAATTTTCCACTACCACATATTGTTACTGATTTCATATACTTATTCAAAAGAAATTATTTGTATTCCTTTTTCCAAGATATCTTTTTCCGACCACCACAAATCTTGCAATTTGGTTTTCAAAACATAAGAGACTTTTTTCTCTACTACTCTGCCAGTGGGTTTGCGAATATCAGGATCTAAAGAATCATATTCTTCTAATACCAAAGTGTCTCCCTCATTTATTTCAAAGTCATTTAACCTAAAGTCAAATTTCTTTTTACCAGAAATAACTTCATCTATAAACCCTGGTATTACTTTTTTAACTATTTTCATATATATAGTCTATCATTTTTTGTAATTTAACTTACCACTCCAGTGCTCCTGCTTGTTGATACTCTGTAACACGAGTTTCGAAAAAGTTTTTTTCTTTTTTCAGGTCCATAATTTCACTCATCCAAGGAAAAGGGTTCGGCGTATTGTATTGCACTGGCAAACCTATTCTTTCTAGTCTTCTGTCGGCAATATACTCCAAATATTGTCTCACTATTTCTTTATTCATTCCCAAAATTCCTCTCGGCAGAGCATCTGCCGCATAGGCACTTTCCAAATCTACAGCTTGTCTTATTTTTGATATCAAATCTTGTTTGAAGTCTGCAGTCCAGATTTCTGGATTTTCAACAACTATTGTGTTTATAAGGTCTGCCCCATATGCTAAGTGTACAGACTCATCACGCAACGTATATTGAAACTGTTCTCCAATACCTACCATTTTTTGGTGGCGCATGAGGTTTAACATCATGGCAAAGCCAGCGTAGAAAAATACTCCTTCCATTATCACATAGTACCCTACCAAGTCGTGGACAAACTTTTGTATTCCAGCTGCTGTGTCAGTCTTGAAATTTGGGTCCATAATACTTTTTGTCATCTCTATAACAAAATCATCTTTTGCTTTTATAGATGGAATAGTCAAGTACATGTTGTAAACTTCATCGGGGTGTAGGCCAAGTGAGTCGCAAGTGTAGATAAACATGTCAGTGTGGATAGCTTCTTCAAAAGCTTGGCGAAGCATGTATTGGCGACACTCTGGGTTGGTAACATGTTTGTAAACTGAAAGCACAATATTGTTGGCTGTCAGACTTTCGGCAGTAGAAAAAAAGCCCAAGTTCCAAAGTATCATTCTTCTCTCGTCTTCTGAGAGTCCTCCTAAGTGTTCGGCTTTTTTCCAAAGCTCTACGTCGTTCATCATTGTCACTTCTTCTGGAGTCCAGTTATTATTTACACCTTTTTTGTAGTGTTCGCGTGCCCATTTGTAGCGCATTGGCAAAATTTTGTTTGGGTCGTTTGTACTATTGTTTAATATTCCTGATTTGTTCATATGTTTTTTATTTATTTTATTTTTTGCTTTTCCACTTGACTTATTTTTTATAATTTGATATGCTTATTCCATAAACACCCCAGCTTGGGATCAAACCCCGTTGGGGTTTTTGTTTGCAAAACTTTTTTTAATACTTTCTTTAACCAGAATAAATGTTTTATTGCAGTTAAACAAAATAGACTTGGTAATATTGTCGTGGGCAGCAATATAATTTACTTTTATTTTTTTTAATCTCAATCTTTTAATTGCCGGCACCAGATCAGAATCATTTGACCACAAATATATTTCAATGGTCTTATCGGTTAAACCAAAATCAATCATATCAACAGCTATAGCCACATCCACTCCTTTTTCTTTATAAACTCCATCAAAGTTTTGTATTCGGCCAGACAAATTAATTTCAATATTTTGTTTTTGCAAAACAGAAAATAATCGCCTTTGAAAATCAATTAATTCTCCAGATTTTACTTCAGTATTTTTATCTCCTACAATTTTAGCTCCATACCAAATTATTTTATCAAATTTAGTATTTGGTAAAATATTTTGTAAAATTTTATACAAATCAAAATTTAGAAAATCTTTTTTACTACTCAAAAAATTACCTAAAATTTTTCTAGTATTTTCCCCATCGATTAACAAATATTTTTGATTTGAAAAAATTGACATATTTTATAATTTTATTGGCAAGCTTCGCAATCTGGATCTAGAATGCGACAAAGTTTTGTGTCTACTCCATTTATTTTTACTATGCCATTGGCAACATATTCGTTGTTAACAGCGTCAGATTTGACCTGAGTGTTAATCTTAATCTTTTGCAAAGCATTGTCTATTAGAGCTTGGGTGTTTATTTCTTTGTAGGTGTTTACTGGTGCAAAATTGGTCAAATAATTTTCTACCGGCTTCGCCTTTTCCACAGGTAATTCTACCATTGGGGTTTTTTCTGGACTTTTAGCAATTGAAACTGTGGCTTTTTCTACTCCACTCGCAGCTAGAGTTCGTAAATAATAAGTAGTCTTCAAACCCATATCCCACGCATACATATACATGTCACCAATTTCTTTTCCACTTGTACCTCTATAGAAGAGGTTTAGAGACTGAGACTGGTCTATCCATTTACCACGAAAAGCTGCCAAATTTACAAAAACTTTAGAATCTATTTCAAATGTCTCTTTGTATTTTGCACGTAGCTCGGCTGGTATGCGAAGGATATCTTGCACAGAGCCTTCAGCTTGTTTTATCTCATTTAGCATTTCATCATTCCACATTCCAATTTTTTTAAGGTCAGCTACAAGGTAATCGTTTATCATTGTAAATTCTCCTGACATATTGCTCTTTACATAAATATTTTTATAGTAAGCTTCAATGCAAGGACTGCTGCCAGCAATATTGGAAATAGTAGCGGTCGGGGCAATTGCCATAGTATTACTATTTCGCATACCATACATTTTTATTGCATTTTTAACTAGCAGCCAATCCATTTTTCCAGTTTTTGGAACGGGGATTCTAACATTTCTCTCTAGTTCCAAAAGTTCTAAAGTGTCAACTGGCAATATTCCTCTATCCCATTTTGAACCAGGAAATGTAGAGTAAGCACCGCGCTCTTTTGCAAGCTCAGTAGAGGCAAGAATAGCGTAATAAGAAATAAATTCTTGATTTTCGTCGGCAAATTTTAAAGCTTCAATAGAATCATAATTTAAACCGAGCTCGTAAAGTGCGTCATGAAAACCCATTATACCTAGACCGACTGGTCGATGTTTAAGGTTACTAGTCTTACCTTCAATTGTCGGGTACAGGTTGATGTCAATCACATTGTCAAGCATTCTCATTGCAATATTAATAGTTTCTTTTAACATTTCCAGGTCCATTTTCTTCTCTCCACCGTTATAAACAAAGTGTCTGGGTAAATTTATAGAAGCTAGGTTGCAAACAGCTGTTTCTTCAAAATTGTTATTTAGAGTGATCTCGGTACAAAGGTTAGAGTTATGAATCACTCCCACATGGTCTTGTGGCGAGCGAATATTACAAGCATCTTTGAAAGTAAACCAAGGGTGCCCAGTTTCAAAAATCATCGAAATCATTTTTCTATAGAGATCTTTTGCTTTTATAGTTTTAAAAATTCTAATTTCTCCAGTTTTTGTTTTTCTTTCATAGCTTTCATAAAGTTCTTTAAAACGTTTACCATAATTTTCGTGCAGGTCACGTGCTTCGTCGGGTGAAAAAAGAGTCCAGTCTCCATCTTCTTTTACACGCTGCATAAACAAGTCGGGAATCCAGTTTGCAGTGTTCATGTCGTGGGTACGGCGGCGCTCATCGCCAGTATTTTTACGCAAATCCAAAAATTCTTCAATGTCGTAATGCCAAGTTTCTAAATAAGCACAAGTTGCACCTCTTCTTCTCCCACTTCTATTGATAGCTAAAGTAACATCATTGGCAATTTTTAGAAATGGAATGATTCCTGTACTCTCTATTCTGGTTTTCTTTACAATCGCACCAGAGCTTCGAATATATGACCAGTCAGTCGCAATACCTCCAGAATATTTGGAAAGTTGGGCGTTGTCAGTATAGGTTACCTTTGCTAGCGACTCGAGCGTGTCGTCGATAGTGTTCAAATAGCAAGACGAGAGCTGTGGGTAAGATGTTCCCGACTGGAAAAGTGTAGGTGTAGAAGGAATTACTCGCAAGCTAGACATCATTTTGTAAAATTCTATTGCTTTTTCATTTTTATCTTTTTCCAAGATTGCGAGCCCCATTGCTACACGCATCCA
>JAYTYL010000046.1:0-2261 GCA_043742405.1 bacterium | reverse complement strand
TAATTTTATCAATAGCTTTTCCAGTATCGTCTTGATAATTTATAGCGTGACCATCGTGAAAAGTATTCCCATCGGCAATAGAAGCTCTTATTAATATCTGAAGTGCAAAATTTTCTCCAGGTCCAGCATTTGCAAATGCTTCTAACAAAGTGTTCAAAGGGTCTATTTTATGCTCGTCTTTTGGGTCTTTATCGAGTCCATAATCAACATAAGTTTTTATGGGTTGTACATGCTTGAATTTTTCTTTATCTTCTTTCGAATTCTTTTTTTGGTATCTACCTACATACAAATTGTAATCACCTTCATTTTGTTTGCTGTAAGAAAATTTATCTAAGTAGTCTTCTTTAGATTCTATTATTTCTATGCCAGGGTATTGTCCATACAGGGCATTTTTAATAAGTCCTACCTGCTTGTCAACTGAAACTATAAAAAACCTTACCTGACCCTCTTCGGAAAATATTTCCAGTGAGTACCACATTCGCATTCCTCCTTTTAAGTATCTGTCTTGCCAATATTTTCTATATTCATCTTTTTTTTCGTAACTCTTCTTTTCAGACCACTTTTCTTTTTCGCTTTTTTGTTGAAAGGTCATGTCGGAATGTCCAAGAGTTTGGTTCAAAGCATTAAACATAAATTCCATTGCTGCAGGAGACTTAGCAACTTCTCTAGGAATTTTTAATTCTAGATAAAAAAGTTTAGGCCAAAAAGCTCCTAACAAATTTTTGGTTCTGTTGTATCGCAACCACCAAAATAAATTATTTTCAAAAAGATACTTCACAAGAGTACCCAAAACACCAATTATTACTAAATGTGTAATTAATGTTACTAGAAGTATATTCATATAAAAAAGTATACCAAAAATTACAAAAAAAACCATCGAGCTGTAAGCTCAATGGTTGACACGGTTAATAATAAATTACTCGTAGTCATTAAAATTTTGAGTAGGTTTTGATCGTCGCTTAAAATTAAGATCATGATCCATTTTTTCCAAAATAGACATGTTATTATATCTTATTTTCTCTTGCACTTTTTCTTCAAAAGCAGCTTGAACTGCTTCCTGTTTTCCAGCAGCCTTTTGTTCAGCTATACGACGACTTGCCTCGAGATTAGCTCTGATCTCTGAGAATAGACTCATTTGGATCTCCTATAATTGGACTCTGTATCGGTCAACAGTACTCTTGTCCTGCCCGATAGGATAAATATATCACCCCCCACTATTGTCAAGCAACAAAAAACATGTCATTATGACATGTTTTTTGTTTAATGGGTTTGGATTTTGGTCTAGTCCTTCTTCAAGGTATATTTACCGTCTTTACTTTTTTCAAAAAATTTTGCATTTTGCAGGTTTACCACAACAGTGTTGTCTTTAACTACCCTTTCACCTTTTACCAAGTCTATGATTTCCGTCTTTGTAAGTGGGGTGTCTTTTTTCTTCATCACCTCAATTATTACATCACGCACAATTCCGCCACTATGACCCCACTCTCGAAGACCATATATACCACGGCCAACAAGTACAAATCTTTGGTCACGAATAAGCTCGTTGTGGCAAGTAGCAACGTGGGCTTTCCTTTTGAACTCTGTAAATATTTCTCGGGCAACTTCTCTAAAATGCATTGGGCGCCCAGATTTTCTAACTACCAAATAAGCAAAATCTTTTATACCCCTAGTCTTAATATTTGGACTACTTCTTTTACCCCACTCACCCATCTGGTTTTTGCCAAGCACTCGAGACAGCTCGAGATATTTTTTCATCATCTCTGGTGTTTTGTAGGCAGTATGGAGCTCTTCCATTTGTCTTAAAAATCTGTCTAATAAAACACTTTCGGCTACCATTTCTTCTTCTCCTAAAGTAGAGTGTAAAGTTTTCAAAGAATCTTCGACTGTTTTTTTAACTTTTTCGTCCATTGACCAGTGTTTATTAAAATCGTCTGTTTCTCGGTCAGCTTTGAAGTCGTCGTGCAGTACCAAGTAAAAATGTATATGGTTCTGCAGAAGCCTTTCTTTGGTCAAGTCTTTTAAAAATTCTTCTTCATGTACTATTCCTCCCGCAGATTTCATAAGCTGTTTTAATTCTTCAAATATTGAGTGCTCTGCCAAAAAAGTTTCAGATTTTTTTATTAGGCGGAGTGCAAAATTTTCTATTTGTCTCACTCTCTCGCGAGTGATGCCATATTTTCTACCTATAGATTCCAAAGTTTTTTTCTCACCGCTTTCAGCAAGCCCAAATCTACCGACAATAACTTCTTTTGCACGGGCGT
>JAYTYL010000045.1:0-2156 GCA_043742405.1 bacterium | reverse complement strand
AAAATAGAAAAGATATTGCTGGATGCAGATATAAAGATACTCTTTGAAAGAGATGAGGGTTTTGGTAGAAAATGGGATATAAAAATAAATAATGGCTTGACCACAAAGGAAAATCTCTTCAAAAGAATTCTAGGAGGTGGTAGCCTTGCTTTTGGCGAGAGTTATATGGAAGGTTGGTGGGATAGTGAAAATTTGTCAGAAACTATATTTCGGATTTTCAGACATGCCGATTTTTCTAAGATTATAAATATTGGAATATTGCCGCACATTATTAAAAATAAGATATTCAATTTGCAGTCTGGGAAAAGAGCTTACCAGGTAGGACAAAAACACTATGATATTGGAAACGATTTGTACGAAAAGATGTTAGACAAATCTACAATGTCTTACACTTGTGGATATTGGAACGACGCAGAAAACTTGGATCAAGCACAGATAGCAAAGCTAGACCTGATCTGTAAAAAGCTAAATTTAAAAAAAGGGCAAAGAATTTTGGATATTGGTTGTGGCTGGGGCAATTTTATGAAATACGCAGCTGAGAACTATGGAGTTTCTTGTGTGGGACTTTCTGTTTCTGTAGAACAGACTAAGCTAGGTAAAGAAAGATGTGCAGGTTTGCCGATAGAGTTTGTAGTACAGGATTACCAAAAATATGTTGGTGACGAAAAATTTGATGCTATAGTTTCTATAGAAATGATAGAGGCCGTTGGGGACAAAAATCTTAGAAAATATTTTGAAACCATTTCAAATAATTTAAAAAGCGGAGGATTGTGTCTAATACAGGTTATTGTAAATTCGGAAAAATATAGTTCGGCAGATAAATTTGTAGATAAATATATTTTTCCTAATGGCTTTCTACCAAGCATGTTTGACATTATAAAAAATATTTCTGCAAAGAGGGCAAATGTTCCCAATTCATATGTAGTAGAAGATGTCCACAATTTTGGTAATCATTACTACCTCACTCTCGAAGAGTGGTACAAGAGTTTTGACAATTCATTTCCAGAGTTGGCCAAAAACAATTCAAAATATGACATACGTTTTTACAGAATGTGGAAATATTATTTGCTTCTTTGCTCGGGAATTTTTAAAGCCAGGTACATTCAACTTTGGCAAATCGTTTTGTCAAAAAAAGGTGTCGAGGGCGGGTATAATTCGGTACGGTAATCTTTTACCAGACTATTACTTTTTGCCCAGATTTTTTTAATATCTCATTTGTCTTTGAAAAATGTTTACAGCCAAAGAATCCTGTGTGCACGGAAAATGGTGAAGGGTGGGGAGAGGTCAAAATAAAATGTTTGGACTTGTCTATGAAACTTTCTTTTCATTAATAGAAAATTCTAAAACATTTTTAAAATAGTTTTTTCCTTCTTCATTTTTTAAAATATCCGACCAACTTTTTTGCATGAGTATATTATAGCAAAATGACTCTCATGACGGAGACAGTATTACCACTCAAGTATTTATTTGTATTTTGACATTGAAAAACTCAGATAAACATTCTCCCCACCATCTAATAAGTACGCAATAAAATATATTGTTCAAAGTTGAACGGGAATTTAATTAAGTTTTGTTAATATTCCCAGTGCCTCAACATAATATCTGCTATCTTCCAAAACTTTTATATCAATTGTTTTATTTTGTTTAATATTTGCCCATACTTGCCAAGTCATATCTGAAACAGCACGCTCTAAAATTGTTGCCTCGTATAGTTCTCTTAAATCCCTTATGGTCTTTTTTGAATTATATAAATTAAAAATTTTATCCTTAAATTCATCTTGCTCTAGATTCCACAATTTTCCAAATCTGCGTGCAAACAATGAAAGCATCAGTGCAGGATTTCCTACACTAACTAATTGCCAATCTACCAATTTAACCTCCCCTAGCTCTGTTAAAAACAAATTTCCAGGGTTTATATCGTTATAAATAAATTCTTTGGGTGCACTTTTTAGCAATTTCTCTTTGGCTGTTAAAATTACCTTTGCCTGCTCGCATATTTGTCTAAAACCTATGACAAGAAAATGATTGTTTGTTAATACCTTTTCAATCTCTACCATTCTCTCTTCCCAAATCTTAAAATTTCCTGAAAAATCATTATAGGAAAATTTGAATTCAAAACCATCTTTAGGTATGGAGAGATTACTAACTTTAACTAG
>JAYTYL010000044.1:0-1779 GCA_043742405.1 bacterium | reverse complement strand
TTAATGTATTATACAATAAAACCCAGATTTTACAAGACTATTTTTTTGTTTTAGCTTTTGTTTGTGACCACGCCATATAGATGCCAATAGGTAGCCAACCCAGTGTCAATATATCCAATATAAAAAGAGAAACTCTTTTTACTAGACCTATTTTTTTTGAATAAATAAATATTATTACAGTGCATATAAAACCAATTATAAAAGCTGTTACATCCAAGATCATTCCTGTAATTTGTATAATTAAATTTGCGCCTGTGGCAACTATCCCAACTACCGGGATATAGGAGGCTCCTTTCACTACAAACCCTAGTACAGTTAGGACTAATCCGAAAGACCAAATAATTAGATTAAATATATATTGGATTATTGCGAGTATCATCAGCCAGTTTTTTTTCTTTTTTTGGCGCTTTGTATGTTGTGGTGCTTGTCTACTTTCGGTAGATTGGTCATTGTCTTGCCCCATATCTTCTGTTTGAGAGTCTGGTACTTCACTCTGTAAACTATTTTCTAAATTTTGACCAGGTTCTGTTGTTTCTAGCGGCTCTTCTGAAATATTGTCATTTGCAGGCTTTTGTACCATTCCTTGCTGAGCTTGCAATGCTCTTGCTACACCGCTATTTTCTGGAACTATATTTTCTGCCAGATTGTTTAGATTTTTAGGAACCTCCTGATTTCGAAATTGACCTTGTATGACATTTGAAGTATTATCATTTACAGCCGGACTCTTCTTCACTGGAGAGTTGCCAGAAAAAGCAGTCGATGCCAATCGTTTTGCGGTTGTCCGTGGTTGTAATGCGATGTTTGCCATATTGAATGTCAGTATAGCTTTTAAATATGTATTCACAAAATCAAAAATATTTGTTATAATGTTTTTGTTCAAATAAAATTTGGGCGATTAGCTCAGTTGGTAGAGCAACGCTTTTACACAGCGAAGGTCAGAGGTTCGAGTCCTCTATCGCCCACATAAGTGCACTAAAATCTTTATTTACTGATAAACTCTTATCTTGTAAGGGATTATCAGGTTCGAACGAAGCTTTAATCCTTTTGGCTTCATTTACAATTTCTTGTAGAGGATATATCCAAGAAGTCCTTTGAATTTCAAGTTTTTTGTCTTTTAGAGTGAGGTTCGAACCAAGTGCACGAATTATGTTTCTTTTTAACTTCAAATCTTCAGTTTGATACATTTTCTTTGCATATTCAGCAAAAGTAAACATTTTATCTACTAAATCTAACCAGTCTGTATTTTCTATATGAAAAGTATCTATTTGAGATTTTAACTCGTCCCTTTCTCTTGTATAAATAGAAAACTTTTCAGAATATTTTTCTATACTAATTAAATTACTTGCTTTCATATCTATCAGACCGTCCAATGATGTTTCCAAACTCTTGTATCTTTTTGTCAGATTATCTATTTGTATTTCTTTTTCTATACTTTTATTTTTATTTTCTCTTTTAACCCAAGACATAGCGAGGTCGTGAATACCTTTTGGTATTTCAATTACATCTAAATAATTTAATACCTGCAAATGCAAGGATTTGTCTTCGGTACATTTTTGGGAACATTCTTTCTTGCCTTTGCATTCATTATAAGTATATTCTCGTTTAACACCATTTTTTTGCTTTTTGAGTGTGTCATAAGCTACAATAACCGAACCACATTCTCCACAATTCACTATTCCATTTCCAAAGACAAATTCTTTCGTTTGAGGTTTTATAGGTGAGGTTCTATTTCCTTCAATTATGTTTTGAATTTCTTGCCACTCTGGTTTTGAAATCATT
>JAYTYL010000043.1:0-5685 GCA_043742405.1 bacterium | reverse complement strand
CCAGAAAATACTCAGAAAGTTTTTTGCCATTTTCCAAACTTAAAAATACTCCACTTGTACTTGTTGCAAACTTACAAATTTCAAAGGCAACATCGATATTTCTTTTTGGAAGAATGGAGAAGTTTTTTGGTAAAGAATATCTTGTCGTAGACGAGTTCAAAAACAAATTTCCCAAATCTATTTCATAAATTGAATTGTTCATAATCGAAACTGCTGGCAAATTGTTTTTAGTTATCAGGGATAATTTAATATCTGGGTCTGTAATTTTTACATAAATTCTGTCTGTCTCTCGGTTACCATTTGCATAGACTTCTAAAACCGCAACGTATTCACCTGTGAATTTATATTCGTGTTTGGCTTTTTTACCTTCTGCACTTGCTCCATCACCAAATGACCAAAAATACGTAGGGCTAGCAAGTTCTCTATTTTCTCCTGTCTTCGCATTGCCAGAAAAGCTAAGCTCTTGCCCCATTATCCCTACCAAGTTTTTACCAGCATTTACTAAAATTTTCTCAGAGTCTGGATAATAAGAGCGCCCAAAATAAGTAGGTTGAGCATAATCTCCTGCACTCGTTGTGGAAGTTGCTGACTGTGTTGCTATTGTTGTAGTTGTAGAAGTCGTGGTCGAGGTTCCGGTATTTGTAGCAGTACTTCCATTTTTAAAATTAATAGTAGCACCATTGCCTGTACTTATTAAGTAGTTTGTATAGTCAATTGTAAAAATAATGTTCAAACTTTTATCTTTTAAACTTAAAACTTCTCCACTGTTTGATAGTGAGAAGCTGGAAGTAAAAACTTTTAAATTGTTGCCAGGATTATCAACTTTAAACTTAGCTAAGTCTTGTGCCAAGATTACGTATTCTCCTGTCAAAACATTTTCATCTGTCGTTTTTACAATTCCGTGATTGGTATTTGCCTCAAAAAATTTGTAGTCCGTTAGCTTTATGGTTCCAGCTGTATCATTGTAAATTTCCAGCCACTCTCTGTCTGTATCTGTACCAGCTGGGTCGTACTGTATCTCGGTAATTTGTAAAGCGTTACAAAAACTTACTATGCAAAAACAAATTGCCAAGTTTAGGAAAATTTTTACTCTCATATTTATACTTATAATTATAACACAAAACTACTCTTCTAGTAGTGCCCGTAAAATGTCTTCTGGTATCTCCTCTAAAAATTCTTCTTTTCTTCTATCGTCACTATTTTTCAATGTTTTATTGCTATCTGTTTTAATAGAGTGTATTTTTTGCATACTGTTTCGTACATCTTTCCTAGCATCGTTTTTTGATTTTGGAATTTTTACTTCTTCATCTTTAAAAACTCTTAGTTCTCTATTCAGGTCTATTTTTTCTTGATTTTGAAAATCTACCCTGCGTTCATTTCTAGGTTCCCTTCTAGGTTCTCTCCTTGGCTCATTTCTTGGCTCGCTTCTTCTCTCATTTTGCATTCTTGGCCTTGTATCTTCTGGTTTTATTTCTTCTCTTTGAACAACTTTTTCAGACTTGTCTTTTTGATTTTCCAATGCAAAATCTTTGTTAGTCCATTTTTTAATTTTGTCTTCTATTTCTTCTTTTTTTCCTGCGTAGTGCTCACGTGAATAAGCAACCGATTCCGCTGCAAAACTTACGTCAGGTTTTGGTAAAGGTGGTATTGCGCGTGCAGAAAAAGGTTTAGAGCCAACTCCGTCTATCATAAGTTTCAAATACATTTGATATTGGTCGAGGTTTACAAGGTCTTCTGCCAAAAAGCTTGGTGCAAACTCTTTTTCTAAAATATCTGCGTCTGTACTACCTATTCTATAAGTTATAAACGTACCCACGTTTCCTATTACAGCATCGCGTACCTCTTCAGTCATTTGGTCGATGTACTGGTTTGCAACAGTAAGACAAAGTTTGTACTTTCTAGATTCAGAAAGAATCTCGGTAAAAGATTCGTTGGCAAAGTTTTGGAATTCATCTACGTATAAATATGTATTCGGTATTTTTTCCAACGTAGTACTGGGTAAATTTGCACGGCTCATAGCTGCAAGCTGTATTTTAGTTATCAACATTCCACCCAAAAGGCGCATGTTTTCAGGACCAATTATTCCTTTAGAAATATTGATAATTACGATCTTCTTTTCGTCCATGCATTTTCTGAAATCCATCGTAGACATGTCTTGGCCAATGATATTTCTTATCATAGGTGAAGCAATAAATTGCCCTACTTTGTTTTGAATAGGTGCCACTGCTTCGGTTGCATAAGTTGTGGAGTATTTTTCAAACTCCCCTAGCCAGAAATTTTTCACCAAGCTGTCCTCTACTCTGTTTATAATGTACCTTCTGTATTGCACGTCGGACAAAAGTCTGTTAACTCCCAAAAGTGTCGTGCCAGGGACGTCCAAAAGTGCAAGAAGTGCATAGTTCATCAAATACTCCATTCTACTTGAAAATGAGTCGACCCAGATTTTTTTGAAGGCGTTCAGAAGCCCACCTGCAACTGCATTTCTTTTTTCTCTTGGCACTTGCTCCATTACATTAAAAGCCAGAGGAAAGTCGGTGTCGTGAGGTGAAAAATATACCACGTCATCTATTCTGTGTTTTGGCACGTAGTCAAGGAGTTTTACAGCTGTGCTTCCGTGTGGGTCAATAAAAATAATTCCCTCGTCATTTTGGATATCTTGTATGGCCATATTTTCCAAAAGTGTTGACTTCCCCATTCCAGTTTTACCAATCACATAAATGTGTTTACTTCTGTCTTTTGCTTTAATTCCAAAACGAGTTTTTTTATTTCGAAAGTCTGTCTCTGCAAAATAGGTAATTTTATTTTCGTCGTACATAAGGGTACACTTATACTTTAGTATATTATAGTTTAGTATAACAGAGAAATTTGTAAAATGAAATTCTAAGCCTTTAAGTTTTAAAATTATCCAGACCGCTAAAATCAAATCCTTCTAAAAATGGTTTTTTAGGTAAAAGACTTTCATAATTTGGTTCATCTTCCTCATCTTCTTTTTCTTTTTTTTCTAATTTTTCTCTATCTAATTTCTCTTTAATGGATAATATCTTATTTATTTCTAATCTACAAAAGTCTTCTCCACTTTTGATGAAGTCTTCAAAAAACTTTCTTGATTCTGGGTCAACATTTTCAAATACTTCATCGATACTAAAATTTTGCAAAAAAGAAATTTGTTTTTCTAAGATTCCCTTTACCAAATCTAACAAAAGGGAATCCTGACTCAGACCAAACTCTGCTGAATATTTGTGTATCAAATCTTCAACATCTGAAATTTCAAATCCATAAAAATTCTTGCCTTTAAATTTATCTACAATACTTTTAACTTCTCCAATAGTTAAGTTATCCAGAAAAAGTTCTCGCATTCGGTTATAGTTTGTTCTAAACACAAAACCTGATAATTTGGTAGAAGCTTCCAACCCTTCATTATGGCTATTAAGAAAATTGTACAAACCATTAGCAATTTTACCCTCCTCACCGTATGGACTGTAAGGTTCCAATAGTGCAGAATTTGTTGAAGTGGTTTGCCTTACTGTCCCTGCTGCAGCAGTGACACCGACAGAGACAATACCCGCTGCTTCACTTGCAGTTACCGCAGCAACACCACTCAAAAAAACTCTTCGACTTATTCCAGGTTTACCTAGTTGTTTTGGGCCTTCACTCATAAATTAAATTTTATAATAGTAAGTATAGTATGAAAAAAAATTATGCAAAAAAAATAGGCTAGTACATTTTCAACAGGTCGCTAGTGCGTTATCTGCATGTACTTTACGGTTTGCCTATTAGAACCGAGCGATTCTAATTTCTTGAAATTCCAATTACGGGGGGCAAGAAATCAGGTTTGATTCAAGTCGTCGCTACGAACTTGTCCACATCCCCACTTTATTTTAAAAATATCTCATTCTTAAAAAAATTGCAAGTATGAAAAAAATGAACAGGACAAAAGCCATAAATGGAAAAGTAATGTGTCCGTATTCAAAGACAAGGATTTTTGCACAGTCCCCGCTAGAAGCTGGGCAAGGTAAGTGCGAGCCGCTGCCGGCTGTGACTTGGAGAATGTGGTGGTAAAGAGAAACTACGGCTCCAAGAATAGAAAAGTTGAAAATGTTTTTGAGTGCAAAATCCTCCTCCAGCTCCTCCTTTGAAAGGAGGAGAGTAGTGCCAGAAAGTACAACTACACCATACATAAAAATTCTCCCAAACCAGCACAAAGCACAAGGTACTTGGCCAAAATATTCTGAGTAGACTAAAGTTAGAATTGATGCAGAAACAGAAAATAAAAATATTAAAATTAATAAATTTTTAGAAGTTAAATATTTTTCACAAAGATTTTTTAATAAATCTTTATTGAAAATAAATAGTAAAATGATTGCAACTAAAAAGATTTCCAAGAATAAAGTCCCTGCTCCTAGAATACTATTTAGTGTGAACATTTGGTCTAACATATTTGTTTTTATATTTAATAGTATAACAAATTATTTTATTTTAAAAAACTAATTTTGTTCCGCAAAACTTTCAATAAAATCTTTGTGATCTCCGATAAAATTATCATACCCAACTTTTGTCATTAATATACTCTCTAAGTCATAAATAATTGTTGAAAAGCGATTGTCTATTTGGGAAAGGCTATTTTCACTATTTATTTTTAACATTTTTTCAGAAAAGCTTTTAAGCTTATCATCTATATACTGTACATTTTTTTTATTTTCAGAATAAATATTTAAAAAACAAAAGAGGTAATAGAAATATTCAAAAATTTGTGTTTGTTTATTTTGATTCATACGGTGAATTATACACTATACTTTAATTAAATTAATATTGAAAGGAAGAAAATCATGGCTTGGTTTGGATGGTCAAAAGGTAACTCTGGCCTCACTACCGGAACAAAATCCGGTGTTGATCACGAAAATGGTACGGGCTATGTGAAAAGCCAGACATTGAAGGGCAACGACCGCTCGCACGTCCACTCGACCGTCACTCACACGACGAATCCGAGTACGGGCAGGGTCACCACTTCCATGTCGAGTTCAACGAATGCCGGTGGTAAGAGCACCAACAAGTAATCGTGCCCTATCTATCATCGAAAGTTTCGAAGGAACCGTTGAGTCACATCAACGGTTTTTCGTTTTAAACATCCAATCTTGCAAATTTTGCATTATTTTGAATAAAGGACTTTCTGGCTGGAACGTCGGTACCCATGAGCATATCAAAAACTTTGTCCGCAGCTTCTGCGTCGTGAACATTTACTTGTTTTAAGACGCGGTTCGCTGGGTCCATCGTAGTTTCCCAAAGCTGTTCAGCATTCATTTCTCCCAGACCTTTAAACCTGTTCATAACTTTCCACTCGTGTGTTTTAGGTTTCTTTGTATCTTTTTCTTCTGCCTCTTCTCCTTCTGCACTTTCAAACACTTCAACACTTTCTTCTCCAAGTTTTTCTTCTACAACTTGCAACATGTCTACTTCTTTACCCATAACTTGGAATTTTTCTTCATCAGAATAAACGAATTTAACCTCTTTACCCTTGGTAAGTTTATAGAGTGGTGGCTGAGCAATGTAGACGAAACCACCGTCAACTACAGGCCTAAAATACCTGTACAAAACGGTGAGTAGAAGTGTACGAATGTGAGCACCATCAACATCAGCATCGGTAGCGAGAATTATTTTATGGTAGCGAAGCTTTGAAACGTCGAAAGT
>JAYTYL010000042.1:0-4654 GCA_043742405.1 bacterium | reverse complement strand
ATACCAATAATAATTCTGGTAATTGTAACCATGTTTACAACTTCAGTTATAGACGGTATAGACGGACTTTCTGGTGGGCTTTATGCTATAGCTTTTGGTGCTTTTGGAATAATTGCTCTTGCCCAAGATCAGATCAACATTGCGGCTTTTTGCTTTGCTGTAGTTGGTGCAACGGTTGCTTTTCTTTGGTACAACCTAGCTCCTGCCAAGTTTTATAATTCGGAAACTGGGCTCATTTCCCTTTCCACTTCACTTTCTCTCATCGCAATTCTAACCAACCAAATCTTTGTTTTACCTATAATTGCCTTTCCCCTTTTATCGGCTCCAATTTCTGCATTTTTGCAAGTATTATCAAAAAAATATTTGAAAAGAAAAATATTTCTGGTGGCACCCGTTCATCATCATTTCCAAGCACGTGGAGTTTCCGGTCAAACTGTAGTTATGAAATATTGGATTATAGGAATTGTTTCTGCGTATTTAGGAACCATAATTGCGCTCGCTGGAAAAATTTAAGATTTCAATGAACTGGAAATTTTTAGTTTTTTGTGTATACTTGTTTTATATGAATATCTCAAATTATAAAGATTTATTATTAAAGGAACAAGATAGGCTGATAGAAGCAATGGGCGCAATGGGGGTTTTGACGGGTGTTGTAGATGGCGACTGGACAGTCCACAAAGAGGAAGGTCCAAAGGAAACCGAGCCAAATATGCTAGCAAGTGAGTTTGAAGAAGAGACTACCAACGAAGGAGTTTTGGAAACTTTAGAGGAGAGACTAAAAGAGGTGACCGACGCTCTAGAGAGAGTTGAAAGAGGTATTTTTGGTAAATGTATAATTTGTAGCAAGGATATCGAAAGAGAGAGGCTCGATGCCAACCCTGCAGCCACAGATTGTCTGAAGTGTTCGCACTTAGCTTAAAAAAATGAAAATACAGAGAGTATACTCAGCACAGCCAGGGGCAATAAAAGCAAATTTAGTAAGTATTGAAACCGATGTGTCGTTTGGGATTTACAGTTTTTTAATTGTTGGTCTCCCTGCAAAAGAAGTAGACGAAAGTAAAGACAGGGTTGCAGCAGCTATCAAAAATAGTGACCTTGGCAGCCCAAAAAGTGAGGGGAGAAAAATAGTAACTTCACTTTCGCCGGCCTATGTACAAAAAAGTGGTTCTCACTTTGACTTGCCAATTGCAATTTCCTATTTACTTACAATTAAGAAAATTGAAATTGATACCAAAGACTTAAGGAAAAAGCTTTTTGTAGGAGAAATGTCACTTAATGGCGAACTACTCCCAGTACGAGGCATACTTTCTATTATGCAACTCGCTAGAGAAAATGGGTTCGAGGAAATATATTTACCAGACGAAAATAAAGAAGAAGCTTCGCTTGTGCCGAATGTGAAAATCTTTGCGTGTAAAAACTTATCCGAAATCTACAACCATTTTCAAGAGGGTGAAGAAAAAGTAAGTATTTTAGAATTCCCCTACAAAGAAAATATTGAAAGTGAGGAAAGTCTGAATGATGATTTGTTTTCACTAATAAAAGGCCAAGAAACTGCCAAGCGTGCGCTGCTTTTAGCAGCTGCAGGTGGCCACAATATTGCCCTTTTTGGTCCACCTGGGACCGGGAAAACTATGCTTGCCAAAGCCTTCTCATCTATTTTGCCAAGCCTTACTCGCGAAAGCATGTTGGAAGTTACCTCTATACACTCTTTTGCTGGTGTGCTCGATAAGGCAATTGTGACCACCCCACCATTTCGAGCTCCTCACCACTCTGCTTCTTCGGTCTCGTTGGTAGGAGGAGGATCACAAATGCGCCCAGGAGAAATCACCCTCGCTCACAAAGGGGTTTTGTTTTTAGACGAGTTCCCAGAGTTCGATAAAAGCGTTATAGAAGCTTTGCGGCAACCGCTAGAAGATGGGACAATAACAGTTTCTCGTGCCAAAGGCTCGGTAAAATACCCCGCAGAAGTTACTTTAGTTGCAGCAATGAACCCTTGCCCTTGTGGCTATAAAGGTAGCCCTGTAAAACAATGTATTTGCAAACCAACAGATATTGAACGTTACCAAAGAAAAATCTCAGGCCCGATAGTAGACAGAATTGACTTGTGGGTGGAAGTTCCACATGTACCGTACGAGGAATTTTTACAAAAGACAAGTAAACAATCCTCACCAAATGATTTTAAAACTCAAGTGTTAGATGCGAGAATTTTGCAAAACAAAAGGTATAACAAAGATATCTTAAATGCCCATATCAAAAATAAAGATCTCGAAGATTTTGTGAAACTTTCCGATGAGGCTGAAAACATTTTGATTGAGTATTCCAAAAAAATGTCACTCTCTCCTCGTGTTTTTCATAAACTAAAAAAGATAGCTCGGACTATCGCCGACCTAGAAAACTCACAGGGTATAGAAGTCAAACATATCCTAGAAGCTTTACAATATAGGCCAAAGTTACAAAGCTAAAATTTTATAGCCCTCAATTACAGCATCTAATAGGAAATTATTTAAATTCGCAAATTCTTCCTTCATTTGTGCATCTTGCAAGGCTTTGTAATATTTATTTTTAACTTTAGTTTTGATAAGTGCTAATGGAAAATTCTTTTGCAAAAGTTGGGTAATCAAAATTAGCCTGCCCACTCTTCCGTTGCCATTTGAAAATGGGTGTATTTTTTCAAAATCTGCATGAAATTTGAAAATATCATAAACATCTATTTTTTTAATGCTTTTAAAATCAACAAAAAGTTTTTTTACTACAATTTCAATTTTTAAAAAGTTTGCTGTAGGTACATAAGAACCAACAATACGCACCGGATGGTTTCTGTACATGCCTGCATTTTCTAAGATTCCAGCCATTAAAATGGCGTGAATCTTTTTTACAAAATTTTCATCAATTTTTGATTTATTTTCCAAAGCTTCTAAAATATATCGAAAAGCTAAATCGTGGTTTTTTACTTCCAACTGCTCGTTCAAGGTTCTGTTTGACAAAGTCTTTTTATGAAACAAGACATTCATTGTATCGTCAGCAGTCATAGTACTCCCTTCAATAGAGTTTGTATGGTAAGTTATTTGCAGTGACAATTCGTCTAGTAAATCTTTTCTTTTTAAGATTTTTTGAAAAAAATTGTCTTTTACTTTTTCAACAAAATCCAGCTTAGTTTCTAGCAGAGTTTCTTTTTCCAATACATCAAAATTTAACCCTAGACTTTTCGCATATTCAAGTATTTTTTGAAGCTTTTTGTCCCGAGGTCGCGATTTTTCATTTATCCAGCTATTTAAAGTTGGAAAAGACACACCTAAGTCACTAGCCAGCTCTGTTTGTGATTTGCCAGATATTTGTTGTATTAATACTAAAATATTTGCTATATTTTTCATATAGTCATATTATCAAACTTTATAAAGTTTGTCAAATTTTAAAACTTTATAAAGTTACTTCTTCCTAACTATTGTAAAACTATTATCAGAAAGCGGAATAGACTCTTCTTGGGCTTTCTCTAATGCATCTTTTAATGCTTCTCCCCCTTTTGGATATCTGACTTTTCCATCTCGAATAGACAACTCTTTACTCTCTCTTTCTTGTTCATCTCCATTCCCTCTTTTTGTAAAATTTCTCTTTTCTCCACCCCTTCCAAATCCAACTGCTTTGGAAAATCGTTTTGTAAAACCTCCACCTACTTTTCCGGTTTGACCCATAAGAAAATATTCTGTGTCTTGTGACAAGTCTGTAAAAATATCGGCTTCTTCTAAGAGCTTAGCTGAAGTTGATTGTCCAAAACATGCCACTTCAACTTGTACACCCATTTGTTTTAGATACTCTGCTAGAGGGCAAAAATCTCCATCCCCTGAAACTATTATTACTGCGTCCACTCGTGGTGCAATACGAATAGCATCCACGGCTATTGCCACATCCCAGTCGGCTTTTTTGGAACCATCGACAAAACTTTGCAAGTCTTTAGTTTTGATTTCTATCCCCATTTTTTCAAGTGCTTGAAAAAAGTTTTTTTCATCGCCACTTTCGGTGGTAATAACGTACGCCAAAGCTCGAACTAGTGAACGCCCAGCTACTACGTCTTCTACTACATGGCCAAAATTTACACGAGCATTGTTGTAGACATGTTTAGCTGTATGATAAAGATTTTGTGTGTCAATGAAAACTGCCACACGCTGATTAATATGTTTAATTGCTGCCATAAAATGTTTATTGTTTAAAAGTTGATAAAATCCAAATAACTTACCTCCACACTTTGTAAAATTATAGCACGGAAACTATAAACCTAATTCTTTTGAAACTACAGTGTGTCTACGTGGGGACTTTGCTGCTAAGTATTTCATGTGTTTTCTTCTGTTGGAAATCATTTTCATGAGACCCTTTCTAGAATGAACATCTTTTTTGTTAACTTTTAAATGTTTAGCGAGCTCCTCTATTTGCTTGGTTAAAATTGCAACTTGCACCTCTACTTTTCCAGTATCAGCTTCAGTTTTGCCAAATTTCTTTACAATATTTTTCTTTTTAGTTACTGTCAACATAAATTTATTACTTAATTTTATTGCTTGCATTGTATCACAAATTTTAACTCTTTGCAAGGTTTCCCTCTAGCTAAAAACCAATGCCATCCGGCATAAATAGTATAGTCGAAAACCCTATTACCACATCTTTT
>JAYTYL010000041.1:0-3166 GCA_043742405.1 bacterium | reverse complement strand
CAATGAAGATTTTATTGTGCTCACCTTTATTGTTTACACTTTCACCAAAAACAATTCTTTCAAACAAAACATTTCCTAGCATATAGTCCATCTCTTTTTCCAAATCCTCAGTTGCAACTATCTTAAAAGGAACAGCGATAGTTCCTCTGTCGTCACTTACTGCTAAGCCACACTTTTTACTTCCATAGTCTATTGCTAAATATTTCATAGGTTGATTACCCTTGGTTCAAGTCTACACCAAAGCTAAATTCGGCAGCGTTTATAAATGTCTCTTTATCTCTCATAAACGCTTGAGGTAAAAGCTCTTCACTTTTGTTTTTTAGACCTTCTACTTTTTTTATAGCAGTACCAATTGCTAGAAATTCTATTAGCCCAGACCCAAGCTGGTAAACATATGTTTTTACACCAACCACTTCGTCTGCACCTAAAGTATTTGCTTCGTCGTTAATTATTTTTAAAGCATTCCTCCTCGCTTCGTAAATAAGAGAAGTGAGCTCGGGTATTTCACCTTTAGTAAAAGATTTGAAAAAAGAAGTAATGCCACCGACAAAGCCGAGCGAGTAGACAGAAGTTCCAAGAAGCAGTTTCACTGGCGCGTAGCCCATTTTATTTAAATTCCACATTTCTTGCGAGGTCAGGTCGGAAGTTATAATCTTATCAGGTGCCAAACTTTCATTGAAAGATGCAGTACCAATCATTAGCATCTCTTGTAAACCACTACCACCAACAGGTAAAATTGTAGTTTCTATTCCCACTACAGCATTTCCATTTACACTTTTTGCTTCGTTTACAATTCTTTCCAGTGCCAAATGTCTAGTTTTATTAAAAATATCCGAGAATTCTTTTACTTCTCCTCGCATTAAAGTTTTCAAAGTTCCGATAATTCCACTCGCAATCCCAATTGAATAGGCAACATTTCCAAATACAAACTTAAGTGGTGTGTAACCAGCGTCTAGTTGCACGTGCAAATCTTGGCCATTAGAAGAAGTACTGAACTGCATTTTTTCTTGCTGGATTTCTTTTTGACTTGTATCTGATTTTTTGTGTAAAGTTGAACCTAAAGACAAGAATTCTATATTTGTACCGTGGAAAATTATTTCACTAGTCACTCCGGTTACACCAACTACCCCCTCTTTTCGTGCTTCTTCTTCCATCTTAGAAATTGCCGAGGCTCGCCCTTCTTCTATAAGCTCTGTATATTGTGTCACCTCACCGCCCACCACCGCGTTAAAAACGCCACCTATTGCTCGGCCAACTCCAAGAGCGTGCACGCTGTTCCCCACTACAATATCCCCTGCTTTAAACCCACTTTTATCAATACAATATATTTCATTTCCCGACAAGCCTGTTGTTTTCATATAACTATTATACCACTTATACAAAATATTCTTTCATCATCGAAATTTTTAGCCCTGCTTTTTCTGCTTTGTTGATTGTATCACTTGTGCCACTACTACTATTGACTCTAAAAGAGTAGAGCTCGTCGGAAAAAGTAACCTCCTCATCGTGTCTCATATCGTATTCTTCTTGTAAAATATCTCCACTTTCTTTACGTATTTCAAAAAATCCTGCTGGGTTGGCATTTTTAATTTTTAGTAAAAGTACATGAAGCTTGTCTATGTCTTCGTGAGTCACAGGTTCGTGACACCAATTTTTATGATAATCTTTTATATAGTGGTCAAGTTTTGCAGGTATGAAAATTCGCAAATTTCTGCAAGTTGGGTCTAATTTAAAATATTCATCCATACAAAAATAGTCCACACCTGTTGCACCACCTGTAACTATTCCGTTTCCACAGGAAAACACGGTTCGAACCGCTTCTCGTACATCCTTTTCAGCTTGTGGAGTTGTTAGTCTCCAAGTACCTGTAAAAATTATCCATTTCATTAGACGTTGGATTATAGCACAAAATGAAACACTATGCTATAATGTCAAATGAAGCTTCTCACAAAGCTCGAAGTAAGTACTAAAGTATAAGTATACCCTTATGTACCCTTAGCTCTGGTAGTTCAATGGATAGAATATGCGTTTGCGGTACGCACGATACAGGTTCGATTCCTGTCTAGAGCACAAAAACAAAGAAACTTTTTAAGATTTGTCCACTAAAGTAGAGTCTAGTTTTTTAAACTACCTTAAACTACATTACAAGTAAGGTATTTACTCGTATTTCTGCTTTTATCGGGATTAATATTTTATTGAATTTTTTGACTTGCTTTTTTTGATAATTCTTCTACCAATTGTCCTAAGAGGGCAGACTTTTGAATATCAGTCTCTGTCAAAGCAAAGGCTGCTCTTTTTTGCGCTTCATCTTTAAAACCTTGTTGAGTTAGTTGCTCGATTTTTTGGAACTCAGCTTTACACATATTATCTATTCCCGTACCAGCTAATTCTTTACCTAAAAACCCATAAGCGTACTCCACTACTTTGAGTAAGCCTGATTTCTCCGCCAACGCATAAACTCCAGAAAGACCAATAAGTGCACTCAGTAAAATGTTAGGTAAAACTAAAAATAATGCCCTTCCCACAGAATAAATAATCTTTTTATCTGCTAAATATTTTCGGGTAATTTTTAGTATCATTTTTATATGCCTTTATTCCCATCAATGACTGTGTAACTTCAACTAATGAATTTTCTACGCATTTTTTTGTACTCATGTTGGGCAAACTACTAGCTACTAAATCATATAGTATTTCCCCAATCGCGTTTTCTTCTATATATAGCTTCGCAGGATTAGTTGGAGCAAGTTTCGAAATTTCACCTGATTTAATCTCCCCGCAAGGTCTATTCACATTTTTAATATTTGCTCGTGCATATTCTGCAAAAAGTAGTTTTGTTTTATTTGGTTGGAAATAATAATTGTTTTTAAATTTTTCAGTATCAACTACTGATTGTAAGACTTTTTTATCTCCACTGACAATAGCGTCGATTGTCAAAGTATGAATACGGTACTCGGTCTTAAAAGATGAAATCAAACCATCTTCATTTTTATAATATTGATTTAAATCTTGAGAGTACTGCTTCAAATCACTTGTCGCCAATTTAGAAGTAACGATAACTTTTTGTGCAGCTTCCAGCCCAATCTCTTTCATAGTTATTGCTATAATATATTCACTTAAAGAAGTTTGTGACTCTTGAATTTTTTGTCCTATATTCACAGAGTTAAGA
>JAYTYL010000040.1:0-4527 GCA_043742405.1 bacterium | reverse complement strand
GTGTGCACTTTCCAAATCCTCGTGGTTGTGGAAGAGTCTGTCCAAAATTAAATAAAAAATGAACCCTACTGCCAGTAAAAATGCCATGAGATGTAAGTTCTCCACACCGACCAGTCCAATACTTTCAGGAAGCAAGTCGAAGAATGCAAGCCCAAGCACAGCGCCAGCTGAAAATGATGTAATAAGGTGGGACTTATCTTTAAACTTTATAGCAAAAAGACCACCTAAAAAAGTGAACAAACCAGTAAGTAAAGCTATAAATAGTAAAGAAGTTGTCATATATTTTATCCACAGATTATAACTTAGATGCAAGTAATTTGCAATTAGACAAGACAGAGAACTATGATAGACTAATAAATCTATGATAGATGTACCCAAAAATGTAATTTTACAAAACAGTGTATTTTTTATTGACACCGATAAAATTTTACCCAACCGCTTCCAGCCCAGAAAAGATTTTGACGAAGCAGGTTTGAAAGAACTTGCAGAATCTATAAAACAATATGGACTTTTGCAGCCGATAACGGTATCAAGATACGAACAAGAAAAAAGTGACGGAGGATTTGTAACTATGTACGAATTGATAGCTGGCGAAAGAAGGACTCGTGCTGCCAAGCTCGCAGGCCTAAAACAAATACCAGCGCTTATCCGCGTGGGTGATAGTGACGAAACTCGAGCCGAACTCGCACTTATTGAGAATTTACAACGTGAGGACTTGAACCCTGTTGATAGAGCTCGCGCGCTAGAACAACTAAGTAAAACTTTTGGATTTTCCCACGAAGACATTGGTAAAAAAATGGGAAAAAGTAGAGTTTTCGTTTCTAACTCGATTCGTCTTTTAAACTTGCCGGAAGAAATATTGAAAGCACTCGGAGCAGGGAAAATTTCAGAGGGTCACACACGCCCGTTGCTTATGCTTTCTGACAGAAAAGATGAACAGATGACACTTTTCCGAGAAATGCTAATTCGTAAAATGACTGTGCGCGAAGCAGAAAGTTTGGGCAGAAAAGTGGCCCAAGATAAAGTGCGAAAACAAGCCTACATAAAAGACCCAAATATTTTAGAAATTGAAACAAGCTTGGGAGAAAAACTTGGTACCCGTGTGCATGTAGAAAAGCGTGATGTGGGTGGAATTATTAAAATTGACTTCTTCTCTTTTGATGACTTGGAAATGATTTCAAAGTCCATAAATGCCGCAGAAATAAAAGAGTCGGAAAAAGCTAAGTTACAAGACAAGTTGAAAAAAGCAGTCGATAGCATGAATGGGAATTTGACAGAGACACCTGTCATTGCCGAAGTCACAGAAGATGATAAAGAGAAAGTAAACAACGAACTTTCGGGAGTCGAGGAGGAGAAAGTCGTGGAAGAAAAGTTACCAGATGACAGAGGGCAAGAAGAAGTAAAAAAGGATATAGAAAGTGTAGACGATGATTTGTATAATATTAAAAACTTCTCAATTTAAACTGAGTTTATGAGTGAATTGACCCCCCCAACAAAATTTGAATTGAGAAATTGGCCGCGTTTTTATAATGAAACAAAAGGTAGACAAGATAGAAAGCTTTTAGTTGAAGCTTTGAAATTTGTTATAGGTCGAGACGCCGCTTTAGATATTGGAGCTGGATCACTACAAGAATCGGTATATTTGATAGGACAAGGTTTTCAAAAAATTGTTGCTGTTGACTCGTCGGACGAATTTTTAGACATGGCGTCAAAAATAAAAGACGAAAAGCTAGAAGTGCATAATTTGCCTATTCAAGACTATAAATTTATAGATAACGCTTTTGATCTGGTTACCGCTCAGTACACCCTACCTTTTGTTGGACGAGATAAATTTTCTAAAGTTTGGGAGTCGATTCATATGTCACTAAAAGTTGGTGGTGTTTTTACTGGTCAGTTTTTTGGAGATAGAGATAAGTGGAATTCTCTAGGAAGCAGAATGGTATTCCACTCAAGAAAAGAAGTAGAAGATTTATGCAATAAATATGGATATGAAATATTATCTTTTCAGGAAAAAGAATACGATGGTGCTGCAATTTCAGACACGATAAAACATTGGCATATTTTCAATTTGATTTTAAGGAAAAAGTAATTTCTTTTAGAATTTTCTATTTTTGAAATTCAAAATTTTATGGTATAATATTTTTTATTGCTCAGATAGCTCAGTTGGTAGAGCGCTTCCCTGAAGAGGAATAGGTCCCCAGTTCGAACCTGGGTCTGAGCACCAAAACAATATAAAATTTTAAAAAGTTTTACTTTGGCTTGCAAATATACTCTGTTTTTAAAATACCAACTCAAAATGCTGCCGTTATATAACTCAATTAGATACCATGAGAATTTATTACTTCTAAAAATTTTTCTTCCGATTCTGATGTAATAGCTTTGAGAAAGTTTCTCATACCAGCATCTTTACCACTCTCCATTCTATTATCTTTCAAGTAGTTTTCTTTAGCATATTTTAAATGTTCAGGAGTAAATTTCTCCTCTCCTTCAAAGCCAAAATAATTTTTAAGTTGTGACATTCTAGCATATACCTCAAAGGTTCTATGTAAATAAGGAGTATTGAAGACCTTCATACAGAGTAACAGAGCCATCATTGTGGGTTCAATAATTCCGATCAGTTTCATGGGTAGTAAAATTCCATTTAGTAAAACACCACCCCACACCTTACCTGAAAGAAGACTATTTTTTGACAAAACCCTCTTTACTTCAGAGTTTAGTTTTCTTTCAATACCTGCAAAAAGTGGAATCACCGCAGACCTTACAGAATGTTCTTTTTCGTGAGCCTCTGCAATTGCTTTAAAAATCATGTTCGCTTCTTTATCTTCAGCATCACCACCAACTACAACAGCGGTCTCATTAGTGAATCTATTAAAACTTCCACCAAAAAAGAAATTCCATAGTGATTTTTGTACAATTCCAGTGTTAGATAATTCTTTAGCTATTCTTTCATTTACAAGTCTAAGTGCTTCTACTGGTTGGTTGGCGAAGGATGTTCTGTATTTTTCAAATGTTTTCAAAATTTGTTCTTGAATCCGCGGATTTTTAAGTCTAGTTAAAAGGATTTCGGTGGGTAATTTTTCTTTCGCTTTTTCTACTTTTGTCTTTAAATCTTCTACAACTTCAGGTCTAAACTCTTTCTGGAGCTTTGCAAGTTCTAACATAAAATGATTTTAGTTATTTTCTTTTTTAAGTTTAATATTACTTCACAAAGCTTTTTTTGAATTGCGAAGTGACAAAATCTGTAAAAGATTTTGGGTCGGTGTTTTTAAGAGCGTTTACTTGGACACCGAAGTTATTAATACTATTGATAGTTTGTGTGGCGGAGTCTATATATGGTTGAGCTGCGGTGTATGCACCATAAAGCAAAAATATAATGATTATCCATTTGATGGCCCAAATAAAATTGGCAAATCTTCGTTGCTTATTCATGGAGTTGACCATGTCGCGTGTCTCGCGCGTAGTCGCCAAGATCTCCCTCAATATTTTTTCATTATCCATAATTAATTAGTTTATAAAAAAAGTTTAACATGATATAATCCAATATTATGAATGAAGTTATCAACAAACAAGTGGTGGTACGATTTCCACCTAGTCCAACTGGGGAGATTCATATAGGAAACGTTCGCACTTTACTTTTTAATTATTTATTTGCAAAGCAGAAAAATGGCAAAATAGTTTTTCGTTTTGAGGATACGGACAAAGAGAGAAGTAAGAAAGAGTTTGAGCAGCCAATGCTAGAAGCACTTACAAATCTGGGACTAAGCTTCGATGAAGGACCGTATAGACAATCAGAGAGAATGGAAATATATAAAAAATATTTGCAAGAGCTTGTAGAAAAAGGCCTTGCCTACGCCGACGTTGAAAATGCTACTAAGACTGGGAAAATTATTCGTCTGAAAAATATTGAAAGAGAAATAGTTTGGGCTGACTTGGTAAAAGGTGAAATAAAAATTAACACACACTCTTTTAAGGAGCGCAACTCTGAGGGAAACTTTGTAGGTGAAAATGCAGCGGACATAATTATTGCAAGATCTATAGATGACCCAATTTACCACTTTACGGTTGTTGTCGATGATTGGCTAATGGGTGTCACACATGTCATACGTGGAGATGACCACATGACTTCTACTCCAAGGCAAATAATGATTTTAGAAGCTCTTGGTGCGCCTATCCCCGAGTATGCACATTTACCGACAATTATAGGTGAAGATAAGAAAAAACTTTCAAAAAGAAATGGCACAACTAGTTTAAAAGTATTTTTTGAGATGGGATATTTGAAAGAAACAATGGTGAATTATTTGGCATTACTCGGCTGGAACCCAGGCGACGAACGAGAATTTTTTACTTTAGAAGAGCTGGTGAAAGAATTTTCTTTGGAGAGAGTGCAAGTTAGCCCCGCGCAATTCGATTTTAAAAAGCTAGACAACATAAATAAACATTATTTGTCATGTTTAAGCGACGAGGAATTTGTAAATTATATAAAAAATGATACAAATGACATGGAAAGGAAAATTATTTTAAAAGTTT